>NZ_JAMYMZ010000005.1:0-251576 GCF_040318825.1 Mesorhizobium sp. M1006 | reverse complement strand
AACACACACGTTTCCCCCATCCAAAGGGTCCAACACACGGGCGATCCCCTGACATATGAAACCAAAAATTATTGGACGCGTACAAACCGCGCCAGCCCCCGCCCGCCGGCTTGTTCCGCGCGGGGGGGCGGATGCCTCGGATACAGAGAGTGGCCGCGTTCAACTCAAAGTCGATCGACGGATGCTGTAAAACCGGTGACCGCGATACTTTCGATTTCACGACCGCGACCGGCGCCGGGAAGCTTCTCCAATTGATCCAATTGGCGCAACGCGTCCATGATGGCATCGAAGCTGACCGGTTCGGTTGCGCCCGGCGGCATGCGCAGCGCCGGCACCGATTCCACTGCACAGGCATCCGATGCCCATGACGAAAGGATTGCACGCTTCTCCTGGAAGTCCAGCGTCACGTCGGTCAGCACGTTCTCAGGTCGCTCGAAATGCCGTGCCGGATGGAGCAACCGGTCAAGAAAAACATCAGGGCCCTCGGGCCCGATTGGGGGAAAACTCGTCGAAATGGCTCCTTCCATCGATAGTCCTCCGCTTTGAATAGTCTCCTCTGTTGACGTCGTCTGTGGTGGCTGTCGCGATTTCCACCAGCTGAAAATTTTGGAGAGTTTCGACCAAATTTCAATGGCCCCGCAACGCCACATCCTCGCAGTTCCGCCCGCCATCAACATTTTTTCGAACCGGTGAAACAATCGGCGTGAATGTCAGTTCTTGCGCCTGGGACAAGTCGCGCGGCAGCGCCAGGGCGGTCGGGCGGGAGAACCAATCATTTCTTACATTTCCAGGAAGCGACTGTGCATTGGCTTGGTCGCAGGAATTTTGATGCTCTCGGCTGGCGGCTTTGCTCCGGTTTCAGCACAGGAAATCCCGAATGACTTCGGCGCAATCCTGCGTCAGAAGCTGCCGGCCGTGGTCGCGAGCCCGGGCAAGATTACCGGTTTCGCGCTCTATTATCGAGGCCGACCAGCAAATGGCCGCGAGAATGCCTGGCTGATGAGGGACACATGCTGGAACTCGAAAGCCTGGCGATCGATATCAATCTCGCGTGTCGCCGCCGTAGGGCGTGGCACGCATTGAAGGGCGTTCCACGAAGGAGCTATACCATTGTGCCAGTCGTGGCCTTCCCTGCAGGAAGTCGGGCAGTCCGCGGAATTCCAGCCAGCTTAGACAAGTGGCGAGCGCGATGTGGCCGACATGGAGCGGCGCGTCGAATTCGACCTCGCTTTCCACGAAGTCATAGGATTCGATAAGCTTCATCGTCATGCCTGCACCCAAGGCGGGGTAACGCAGATGTTCAGGGCGGCGCTCGTTTTCCCACCGAATGGAAATGCCTGCGTCGCACATGCCGCCGGCAAGCGCCTGGAGGCGCAAGGCGGACCATTTGGCCCGCCCTGTTTCGGGGATGAGCCGACGACTGCTTTCGAGGTTGTCGAGATAGTCGCAGATTACGCCCGAATCGAAGAGAGCATAGCCGTCGTCGACAACGAGAACGGGCACTTTGCCAAGCGGATTGATCGCAAACACATCATCGTTGCGATTGATGGGGCTCGTCTCCTGATGAATGACGCGCAGACGTCCGGCAAGGCCCGACTCGTGGGCAAAGACCAGAACCTTGCGCGCGTAGGGGGAGTGGGTCTGGTAGATGAGTTTCATGGACCCGTTCTGCGCTGGGTCTGGCGGGCATATCGAGCAGTCCGCGGCCCAGCCGCTCTTCCGTTCAATGATCCCGGGTCCGGTGCCATCGTCATGCGTCCTTCTCCAGTTCGGCCTCGGTCACGATGATCAGCACCCGGCTCGATTCGTCGAGCGCAAGCTCCTGCGACAGGCCGTAAGCCGTGACGGCGGTGGCGAGGCCGGCGAGGCCGGCGGCACCCGATGGGGTTGTGTCTGGACCGTTTGCCTCACGAAGCCGGCTCTTCGCGTCGGCAAGTGCCGCTTCGGACACGGTTATGACCCGAGCGTTGCCTTGGCGCAGTACGTCGAGCGCCGATGCTGCTGCTTCGCCACAGGCGAGCATGTCTGCCGACGTCTTGAGATCGCCGGATATCCGAACTGAGCGTGCTTGCGACAGCGCGGCCGCGACGCAGGCTGCGGCCTCTGGTTCTACCACGACGATCATGGCCGGAGGCATCAGCCAGTCCTTCAGCCCAGTCGTCAGGGCGGCGGCAAGTCCACCGACACCGGCCTGCACGAAAAGGTGGGTTGGCCTCAGATGGCCAATCTCGTCGACTTGGCGACGGATTTCCGCGGCAATCACGCCATAGCCAGCGACGACATCAGCGACCGCTGGATCATCCGGGTCGCTCGAGGTATCGGCCACCAGAATGCCTTCCCCGGCGCGGGCTGCCGCAGAGGCCCGATCGACGGCATCGTCATAGGTGCCGTCGACCCACACGATTTCGGCGCCTTGGGACTCGATACGCCGCACCCGGGCCGCAGGAACGCCCGTATGGAGGTATATCCTTGCCCTCCCGCCGGCAAACTTCGCCGCCGCGGCGACGGCAAGTCCGTGATTGCCGGCGCTGGCCGTGATTAGCGCCGGCAGCGGCGTCTGGGCCCGCTCTGGATCGAGCAGTTCATCGATATCCATCCCGGTAGCGCGAGCGAGAGCGCACAGACCGGCATAGGTGCCGCCGAGGGACTTGAAGCTGCCCAGGGCACGGTGGCCCTCGTTCTTGGCAAGCACCTGGGTCACATCCAGGCTCGCAGCCAGGTTTGGCAGGTCGAGCAGCGGTGTCGGTGCATAAAACGGCGACAGGCGCTGTAACAGCGCCGCAATGAGATCAGGGCCAAGGCCCGGCTGTGTGTCTGTGGTCATGAGGCGAAATTCTATTCCGGAAACGATGGCGCTTGGCGCCTATTGTCGTTGCCCAGCTGCCTGATTTCGTCATAGATGCCTGTCCAAATGACGAAAACCGCCGCCCTCGATCGCTTCGACCATGTGCTGCTGTCGCTGGTTCAGCGCGACAACCAGATCCCGGCGCGGCGTCTCGCCGAGCAGGTCGGGCTTTCCCAGAGTGCGGTCCTGCGCCGCCTGCGCCGGCTGCGGAAGGATGGCGTGATCGCGGCGGATATTGCCGTCGTTCGTCCGGCGGCCGTGGGCCTGCCGCTAACCATCCATGTGCTCGTTTCCCTGGAACGGGAGAGCGCTGTCGAGTTGGACGCCTTCATCGGCAAGCTCCGCGGGCGCTCGGAGGTTCGTCAGGCCTGGTATGTCACCGGTGAAGCCGATTTCGTGCTCCTCCTGCAATTGCCGGGGATGGAGGCGTACGATGTCTTCGCGCGGGAAATCTTCCACGCCAATTCGAACGTGAGGGCGTTCCGCACCATCGTGACAATGCGGGAAGTGGTTGGCGCAGCCGATGCGCAGCCACTATCCACTGCCTGAGTTGCGGCGTGCCCCCGGCAAGCTGACTGCCCTGCTTGACCCGGAATTCTAGTCAAGGGCGCGAAACCCGATTGAAGTTCGATACACGCATCCGGTATCTGCTCACCCGCCGCACCGAGCTAATCGCTGCCGCCAAGATGCTTCGCGAATGTCTGCCCCTGGCGCAAATTACTTCCACTCGTGCGTAGAAGAATATCCATGTATGAAACGGGGGGGTGCCGCTCGCTCCCGTATACTGATCGTCCAACGGCGGCATGAATTTCGGAAGGGATATGAGAGCCAACACTTCAGGATCTCCCGGTGATGAGGCGCACTCTACCCGCAGCAGAATCAAAGAGGTCGCGGCCGAGTTCTATGTCCTGCGCGGCCACGATGGTTTCAGCTTCGGCGATATAGCGACGGCAATCGGCACGACGCGCGCCAACATCCATCATCACTTCGGCAACAAGCGTCAGCTGATGGAGGAATTGATCGCGGACTTCGCCGCCAACGCCGAGGCCCGCATCAAGCGCTTCTGGACGACCCCCGATATCCGGTTCTTCGACCGTCTCGATATGCAGCTCGAGGATCTGCGCCGCTTCTACGAACGTTTCAACGCTGTGAAGGGAGCCCGCAATATGTGGAGCCCGCTTTCGCGCCTTCGCCACGACCTCCCGGTTCTCGGAGAACCAGCGGAACGTGCCCTGGAGCGCGTCAACCGGGTCTATGATCAGAGCCTGCGTCATGCGGTGGACCAGGCGGTGAAGGACGGAGAGCTTTCCTCCCACACACTCAGGAACGAACTCGTGCACATGCTGCGCATTACCCTTCTGTCCTGTCCACCGATGACGCAGGACACCGGAAGCTTCGACGAGGTCGCCAGGACCTTCGCAGCGCTCGCTGCGATCATCCGCGCCGCTTGGCAGGATGCGGGAAAGGGCTCGGATCGAGGCTAGACATCGGGTGGATCAAAGCGAAGGTGAGTTGACAGCCTTTGGCTTTCACATTACTTACTTGCAGGTAAGTCAGCCCATGATGGCGACGAGGCGCGTATTAGGGAGGATCACGTGCTGCGCGATGATGCATTCACCCGTTTCGAGGTCAGCCCCTTCACTGGTGCACTCGGTGCAGAAATTCGCGGGATCGATCTGGCGAGCGCGAGCGAGGATGCCTTCCAGGACGTTCGCCGCGCGCTCTACAAATATCATGCGCTCGCCGTGCGCGATCAGGAGCTTGACGCCGCTGGCGTCCACAAGGTCGCCCGCCGGTTCGGACCATTTAGCGGCAATCCGGTGCACACGCCGATCGACGGTTTTGACGATATCGTGCGCTTCGTGCGCGAGCCGGACGACACGGGCAAAGTGATCGGCGAGGACTGGCACATGGACCTCGCCTGGCTACCGAAGCCACCGGGCATTACGATTCTCTACGGTGAGGAGGTGCCGCCGGTTGGCGGCGACACCTGCTTCTCCAGCCTCGAGAAGGCATATGACTCGCTTTCGCCGCGGCTGGTCGAGATCCTGCAAGGCCTGACGGGCGTCCATAGCGGCCGCGGGGTCTTCGCCATCAACGCGGCCCACAGCCGGCTCGGCGTCAAGGCCGATGTCCAGACGATCGAGAATGCCGTCGTCGAGCATCCTGTGATCTGTCGCCACCCCGAGACTGGCCGGCGCTATGTCTTCGTCAGCAGCGTGATGACCAATTTCAAGGGCATGACGGAGGAAGAAAGCAAGCCGATGATCGACTTCCTGATGGCGCGGGCTGTCCGGCCCGAGTTCAACTGCAGGCTGCGTTGGGAACCGAAGACGCTCGGTATGTGGAACAATCCCCATGTCCTGCACACCGCCATCAACGATTATCCCGGATATCGCCGGGTAATGTACAGAACAACGGTGGAGGGCACCGTTCCACTTGCCGCCAGGGACGGCTGACACGCAACCGCTCAGGGAGGAGCAATGGCATTTGGTTCCGAGGCGTCCGTCGGCCATAGGGGGGAAGGGGCGGCGGAAGCGGCTGGCGAGACCAAGAGGCGGCGCTTCGCGTTTTCGCCTGCCTACCTCTATGCGACGCCCGTGCACCTCCTGGTGCTTGGGATCATCGTGCTCCCCGCGATCTTCGTCCTGTGGCTGAGTTTCGAAGCCTCGTCATTCGGCCAATCGGCAACCTTCGTTGGCTTCGATAACTATATCCGCGTCCTCACTGATCCCTATTTTTGGGGTTCGGTCTGGAACACGGTCCTTGTCGTCGCCGTGGCGGTTCATATCGAACTGCTGCTCGGCCTTGGCCTGGCCCTGCTTTTCGCCTCCGGGCTTCCCCTCCAGCGCGTCATGCTCGTCGTGGTGCTCGCTCCCTACGCCATCAGCGAGGTGACGGCGGTCGCAATGTGGCGCTTCCTGTTCGATCCAGACGTCGGCCCGATCACGCTGATGCTGCGATACACCGGTCTGCCGACGCTCGACTGGACGTTCATCCCTTCTCACGGCCTCATCCTCGTCGGCCTGCTCACGATTTGGCTGCACCTGCCATTCACATTCATCATCCTCTATGCGGCACGGCTCGCGGTTCCGAAGGAGCTCTATGAGGCTGGGCGCACCGACGGAGCCAATGCGTTCCAGCTCTTCCGCAACATCACGCTGCCGCTTCTGGCGCCAGCGATGCTGATCGCGCTGCTCTTCCGCTACATCTTCGCCTTCCGTCTCTTTTCCGAGGTCTGGCTCCTGACCCAGGGCGGCCCGGCACGCACGACCGAGGTCGTTTCCGTTTATCTTTATCAGGAAGGCTTCCGCTACAACTCGTTCGGCACGGCGGCCGCGACGGCATGGATGATGGTCGTCATCTCGCTGCTGCTTGCGACTGGCTATGTCTGGCGGCTGCGCAAGGAATCCATGGCCAATGCGTTCTAGGCGTCTCGCCATCGGTGCCGGAAAGACGCTCGCCGTTGCGGCAATCGTCGTCTGGTCACTGTTTCCGATCGGCTTCATCGTGCTCTCGTCGTTCAAACCCGGTCGCGAGATTTTCGCGGTTCCACCGGAGCTCTTCTTCGAACCGACCTTCGAGCACTACGCCTCGCTGTGGCAGCGCTGGCCGGCCTTTTTCGACGGGCTCGTCAACAGCCTGGTCATCACCACCGGGGCGACGGCGCTTGCCGTGATGGCAAGTCTGCTCGCCGGTTTTGCCTACTCGCGCTATCGAGGCGTCCGTTTCCTGGAGGGATCGGTGATGTTTCTGATCGGATCGCGGCTGATCCCGCCGATCGTCGTGACGCTGCCACTGTTCCCGGTCGTCAATCGGCTCGGGCTCAACGACACCCATCTGGTGCTGATCCTGCTCTACGCGACCTTCTTCGTCTCGCTTGGCACGCTCCTGATGCGCACGTTCATCGACCAGGTACCGCGCGAACTCGACGAGGCGGCCGTCCTCGACGGCGCGCGGCCGCTGACGATCCTTGTGAAGATCATCTTGCCGCTCGTAGCGCCCGGCATGCTCGCCGTCGCCGTCTTCGTGGTCGTCTTCGCGTGGAATGAGTTTCTGTTCGCCTATATCTTCACCGCCAACCACGCCAAGACCGCGCCTCTGGTCCTTTCGGAGATGATCAGTTCGATCGATGGCGTCGACTGGGGCGTCCTCTTTGCTGCCTCTACCGTCCAATTGCTGCCGGTTCTCGTCTTCGTGGTCCTGATGAACCGGTTTCTCGTCGCCGGATTGACCGCCGGCGCGACCAAGGGGTGACGACGTCACCGAGAAAGGGAGGAAGACAATGCCTTTGCACATGACACGCAGAGCCCTGCTGACGACGGCGATGGCCGCCGGCGCGACGGGTGCCTTGGGTCGGTTGGCCCATGCCCAGGTAAAGACGCTGAATGTGCTTTGCCATCGCGTCCACCAAGCCAACCTGACGACCGGCGCCGCCGGCAATGTCATCAAGCCCTGGGAGGACAAGAACAATGCCCAGATATCCTGGACCACGCTTGACAGCAATCCGCTCCAGGACCGGCTATTCCGGGAGGCGAGCCTGAGCGAGACCGATTTCAACATCGGCTATGTCATCGACAACCGCATGACGTCGCAGATCGCCTCGCTATTCGAGCCGCTAGACGATCTCCGGGAAGCCGAGCCGATCGAGGATTTCGACGATATCGCCGAGGGCCTGCGCCAGTCGATGACCGTCGGCGGCAAGCTCGTCGGCGTTCCGGTGCGCCATGCCACGCAGGGGCTTTTCTACAACGAGGAGCTGCTTCAGGAGGCCGGCATTTCGGCGGCGCCGGATACGCTGGAGGAGCTGGTCGAGCAGGCGAAGAAGCTGACCTTCACCTCCAGGTCCGGCACGCCCGTCGTCGGCATGATCCTTGCGAGTGACCTCGCCGTCTTCCCGGTCATGTTCGCCCGCGCCTTCGGCGGCGATTTCATCGACAAGCAGTTCAAGGTGGTCCCCGATCCGGAGGCGATGGAAAAAGGCCTGTCCGTGCTTGCCGACCTCTTCAAGGCCGGCGCGCTCCCCCGCAGCTATGCCACAACGCGCAACGACGACATGGTGACGTGGATGCAGCAGCGGCGCGCGGCCTTCGCGGTGCTGCCTTTCGCCCGCTACGCGCAGCTCAACAACAAGGAACAGTCGACCGCACCGGGAAAGATCAAGGCGATCGAGTTCCCCGGCTCCAAAACCCTCGGCAGCGGTCACGAAATGCATCCGGTCGTCGAATCCTGGGCGATGGCCATTCCCGCCAATTCGACGGACAAGAAGCTCTCCTGGAGCTACATCCGCTTCGTAGCGAGCAAGGCCGCCACACTCGACATGGCGCGCAACGGCAATGGCCCCGTCCGAACCTCGACCTATGCCGAGCCGTCGTTCGCCGCGTCGCTGCCGCAGGCGAAGGTGGAGGCTGCCGCGCTCGCCAAAGCGCGACCGGCCTTCCCGGCTTTTCCCGAAGCCGCTCGCGCTCAGTCGACGTTTCTCGAGGAGGTTCAACTCGCTGTCCTCGGTCGCAAGAGCCCGAAGGAAGCGGTCGCCGCCATTATCGACCGCGTCAAACCGCTGATGCCAGCGTAATCATATGAACCGACGTTCATATCGCCTCGCACATACCGAATGGGAACGCCGGCCGAAATCGCTGCGGCGGTGGCGTTCCTCGCGAGTGATGAAGCTTCGTTCGTCACAGGCCAAACCCTGATCGCCGACGGAGGGCTCTCGATACTGGACTTCACTTCGCTTTCTCTTCTCGACCAGCGCGGTTCGGTGCTGTTCTCAGGCATGGTCGGCGACACTCCGTAGGCAGGTCTGAACCAGGCCGAAGCCGACCGCCGATCTTTCCGATCGAATATCCGATGATCTGGTAGCAGGAGCGCGCTGCCGCCTTTGCCATACTCACCGGAGTACCAGTTCGGGTTTCGCTGCTGCGGCTGAACGAACGGAGCCTACCCCGGACCTTCGCGCGCCGATTTTCTACTAGCTTCCCGCGAGCGACAACCCACTGGCGCGCTCGCATAACAGGGCAAGCAATTCGCTGCGCCGCGCTTCTGGCGTGTCGACGGGCAACACGAAACAAAGCGTCTTGTTGATGGCTCCGTTGCCGTCGCGGATGGGCGCGGCCATGCACCAAGTGAAGCGGTCGGCCAGAGCGGCGGTCTCGCTGAAACCTTGCTGGCGCGCCAGAGCGACATCGCCGAAGAACTCGGCTGGCGCAATGACACGGCCGTCTGGAAGCGTGTAGTCGCCAGGCGGAATGAAGTCCCGTATTTCCTGCTCGCTCATATGGCCGAGCAGCAGCCTACCGGACGCCGTCCACGGTATCGGCACCTCGACGCCGACATCGCTTGAAATCCGGAACGGGCCAGGCGAGTCCCGGCAATCAAGGACGACATATTTGGTCCCGCGCAGGCCGCACAGTTGGACGGTCTCGCCCGTCTCCGCGCCTAGTCTGTCCAGGGTTTCGATGATGCGCCGGTAATGGGCATTATGATGTGAGTAGGCCCAGCCGAACAGATGCATCGCCTTTCCGAAATAGACATAGCCTTCCGTCCCGACATTTTCGAGCATTTCGGCTTCCAGCAGGCTGTTGACGATTTCATAAGTGGTTGAACGCGGCGCGCCGATCATCTTGGCGATGTCGCCGACGCGCATCGGCGCGCGGTGCCGCAGAAGGGCCTCCAGTAGCATGATGACGCGGTCGATCCCGCGACGCCGTTCGCCATTGCGCGGCTCGGCGCCGGCTTCCGTTTCAATTAGACCAGTGACGCCATCGCTCATGCAGGCCGCACCCGCGCAAAAATCATTCGGCCCTCGTCTCAAGACGCTTGAAAGATGTCAAGGCTCAGTCTAGCATCCCGTTTGTCCGATATACAGGCCTATTGTCTGAAATATCGGACAATAACGAGCCAGGCGCAGAAAGTCCTGACGAGAAAAACGGGCGGTTTCCGATGCGGCAACCGGCGGGTTCTCTCGTCCCGATCCCGCACGTCCAGGCATAACTTCAGAAGGGAACAATCATGACGAAATCATCGTTTTTCGCGTCCGCCAGTGCCCTTTGCCTCGGCCTCCTCCTCAGCCTCGGCGCCGGTTCGCAGGCCAACGCCGCCGCTAAATGCATCAAGGGCGATCGCAAAGCGCCATATACGATCGGCTGGGCCAATATCTATTCAGTGCCGACCTGGATGAAGCAGACACAGGGCACGATCGAAGCCGAAGTCGAGACTTTGAAGAAGCAAGGCTTGGTCGACAAACTCGTCGTGACCGATGCCCAGGGCGACGCCAACGTCCAGATTCAGCAGATCCAGTCGATGATCGATTCCGATGTCGATGCCATCATCTTGATCGCTGGTTCGTCGACCGCGCCGGCGCGCGTGCTGGCGGACGCCTGCGCCAAAGGCATCGCCATCATCAACTTCGACAGCCTCGTCGATACCGACCAGGTGACCGCCAAGGTCAACACCGATTCCTCACAGTGGGGCGATCAGGCGGCCAAGTTCCTGATCGACGCCATCGGCGGCAAGGGCAAGATCCTCATCCTCAATGGCCCAGCCGGCGTTTCGGTCAGCGACGACCGGCGCAAAGGCGCCGATGCCGAGCTTAAGGCCCATCCCGATGTGAAGGTGCTTGCCGAGACGAACACGCCCTACAATGTCGCGCCCGCCCAGGAGGCCGTCACCAGCCTGCTTTTCGCCAACCCCGAAATCGACGGCATCCTGTCGCTGGGCGGCGCGTTGTCGGCGGGCGCCGTGCTCGCGCTCGACAAGCAGGGCCGCGACCAGGTGCCGATCACCGGCGAGAATGCGCGCCAGTTTCTCGAACTGTGGAAGGAAAAGGGCCTGAAGAGCTGGGCGACGATGCAGCCGAACTGGCTCGGCGCCTTCGCCACCTACACCGCCGTCCAGGCACTGGAGGGCGAGGATGTGCCGGCTTTCGTCAAGATCCCGTTGCCGGTGATCGACAATTCCAACATCGACGAATACCTCGCCCGGGCGAAGGATTTCCCGGCTGACGGTTACATCTATTCGCCGTACGATGAGGATCTATTCAAGAAGCTGCTGGCCCAAAAATAAGCCTGAAGGGTTGTAGCATTGACAACCACGGCTCCGCTTCTCGCCGCGCAGGGGGTGTCGAAGTCCTTTTTCGGCAACCCCGTTCTGCGCAACGTTTCAATCGCTCTCCAGCCCGGCCGCGTGCATGCACTGCTGGGCGAGAACGGCGCAGGTAAGTCGACACTGATCAACCTTTTGTCCGGCGCCTTGCGCCCGGACGGCGGGGCGATCGAGGTCGATGGGCGCCCGGTCTCGCGCATGACCCCCGCTAATGCGCGACAGGCCGGGATCGCCGTTGTCCAGCAGGAACTCAGCCTGACGACCAGCTTGTCCATTGCCGAAAACATCGGGCTCGGTGCCTATCCCAAGCGGTTCGGCTTGATCGACTACAACGAGCTTGCCGTCCGGGCCAGGGCCGCATGCGATCTTGTCGGGCTTTACGAACCGCTGTCTGCGCCGGTGGGGCACCTGTCCCTCGGCCGCCGGCAGATGGTGGAGATCGCCAAGGCGCTTTACCGCCGGCCGCGCGTGCTCATTCTCGACGAACCCACCTCATCGCTATCGGCAACTGAGACAAAAATCCTCACCGACCTGCTGGAGAGGCTTCGGGGCGAGGGCATCGCTATTCTCTACATCTCACACCGACTGAACGAGGTGATGGCGCTGTGCAAGCATGTCACCGTGCTCAAGGACGGGACCTGCACGGCGGACTGCTCGCTGGAAGGAACCGATGCCGCCGGGCTGGTACGGCTGATGGTAGGACGCGACCCCGGCGATCTCTTTCCACGATGGCGGCCTTCGCCATCGCCGGCCGACGCCATCTCGGTTCGTAAATTTTCGGCCGGCCTGATGCGCGACGTCGATCTCGACATCAGGACGGGCGAGGTGCTTGGCATTGGCGGCCTGGTCGGGCAGGGGCAGGAAGATCTGCTGCTTGGCCTCTACGGCGCGATCCCCGCCAGGACGGTATCCGCGACCGTAAACGGTGTTTCGGGTTTGCCCGGCGGCGTGCCGAACGCCAATGCGCTCGGCCTCGCTTATGTCCCGGCTGACCGCAAGCGCGAAGGCCTGCACCTGATCCATCCCATCATCACCAATATGATGCTGCCCGCCTTCGCAAGGCTGCCGGCGCTGAAGCTGCGCAGCCGGCGTGCCGAGCGCGATATGGCAAGGGGTCTCGCCGCCCAGCTTGCCATCAAGGGCGACCTCGACCGCCCGGCACAGGCACTCTCAGGTGGCAACCAGCAGAAGGTCGCGCTGGCGAAATGGATGCCACACGAGCCGCTTGTGCTTCTCCTCAACGACCCGACGCGCGGCGTCGATGTCGAGACCAAGCGTGAGATCTACATGATGCTTCGCAAACTCGCCGCCGCCGGCAAGGCGATCGTGCTGCTCAGTTCCGACACACCCGAACTGGTGCACCTTTGCGACCGCGTCGGCGTGGTCCGCGAAGGCCGCATCGTGGCCATGCTCGAGCGCGAGGCACTGAGCGAGGAAGCCATCGTTTCCGCCGCAATGGGCGCCGAACAGCAGAAAGTTGCGGCATGAGCGCGGTCGCATCCTCAAGCCAAGCCGGCGCGCTCTACTGGCCGGTTCAGCTTCGCCGCAATGTCGGCGTGCGCAGCCTGTTCGCTGTGGTCCTGGCGTTCGTCATTGCTTACGGTTTCCTGTTTCCCGGCCTCTTGACAGCGTCCGGTTTCGCCAAATTCACCCAGAGCTGGTTTCCGCTGGCGCTGGTCGCCATGGCCCAGGCGATCCTCATGCTCACCGGCGGCATAAGCCTGGCCATCGGCGCCATGGTCAGCCTGGGCGCAGTGATCGCTGCGACGACGATGACTGGACCGCTGGGCGTAGCCGGCGGTGCCGCTGCGGTGGCGCTGACCGGTCTCGGCATCGGTGCCGCGATCGGGTTCATCGTCGTGAAACTTCGGTTGCCGGCGATCGTGGTGACGCTGGCTGGCTCCTTCATTATCGGCGGCGCTGCCCTGCTCATCCTGCCGAGGCCAGGGGGCGCCATACCCGAGTGGCTGTCGGACCTGCTTGCCGGCAACACGCCGGCGGCATTCGTGCTGCTGGTACTCATCGTGGTTTTGTGGAAACTCTATCTCGCCACGCCGCTTGGTTTGAGCATCTATGCTGCAGGCGAAAATCCCGTCGGCGCCTACCGCTCCAGCGTGCCGGTCGACGGTGCCCGGATCGCCGCCTACGCGATTAGCGGCCTGCTTTGCACAGGCGCCGGCCTGTTCATCGCCGCGCAAACGGGTTCGGGCGATCCAGTCATCGGCACGGCGTTCACGCTGAATTCCATAGCCGCCGCAGTGCTCGGCGGCATCGGTTTCCTTGGCGGCCAAGGTACCATGCGCGGCGCTCTTGCGGGCAGCCTGCTGCTCAGCCTGATGATCAGTGTCATGTTCTTCCTCGGCTTCACGCCGGTCGCCCAATATGTCGCCCAGGGCCTCATCATCATCGGGGCGGTCGCCATCCCGCAATTCCGCAAGGTGCAGCAATGACAGCACGGAAAGTCAGTGTGAGCGGCAGGCGCGCCGTGACGATTTTGCGCAGCCGGCCCTTCCTTACGATCGCTATGGTTGCGGCGGTATGGATCGCGGCGAGCTTCGCTTCACCTGGCTTCGGCGCTTATGGGCATTTGCGCTATTTGGTTGAATTGGGCGCGGTGGTCGGCCTGGTCGCGGCGGGCCAAACTTTCGTGGTGATTGCCGGCGGAATCGACCTTTCCGTCGCGGCGATCGTCACGGTTAGCGCTGTCAGCCTGCCGCTGCTTTCATGGCAGGCGGATCCGACAGGGCTCACCGCCGTTCTTGCAGTTCTCACGTTGACGAGCGCAATCGGTCTGGTGAACGGGCTGGGCGTGGCGCTGTTGCGCGTTCATCCAATGATCATGACGCTGGCGATGGCGACATTCCTGCAAGGTCTGCTGATCATCATCGCCGGCGGCAGTGCCGTGACCGCCGAGAACCCGCTGGTCCGCTGGCTCGGCAATGCGCGGCCGGTCGGTATTCCGGCAGGCGTGCTTTTGTGGGTGGTCATTTCAGTGATCGTTCTGACCACGATGCATGCGACATCCCTTGGCGCCCGGATATTCGCGATGGGCGCCAATCCGCTCGCCGCGGCGCTGTCCGGGGTTCCCGTCGCCTCGACCACGCTGGCGGTCTACGGCATCAGCGGCTTCTGTGCGGGACTTGCCGGTGTGTTGGTCCTCGGCATGAACGGACAAGGCTATGTCGGTATCGGCGATCCTTATCTGCTCGCCTCGATTGCCGCCGTGGTGCTTGGCGGCACCTCGATCCTCGGCGGGCTTGGCACCTATGCCGGCACCATCCCCGGCGCCATCCTGCTGGTTACGATCACGGCGCTGATCACCGTGGTCAACGCATCGCCTGGCTGGCGCAGTATCCTGTTCGGGTCGCTGATCCTGGGGCTGCTGCTTCTCTCAGGCAGAGAGCAGGCCCGCCGATGACATATCGTCCAGCCGATAAATGCGCCGTGCATTGCCGTAGAACAGTGCCGTCTGCTCGTCCGCGGAAAGCTCTCCTGCAATGGCCTTGAAGCTGTCATACACCGCATCGAACGATGCATGCAGGCCGGCGACCGGAAAGTCGCTGCCGAACATCGCGCGCCGCGTACCGAAACAGTCGATGCAATGCATGACAACCGACCTTAGGCTGTCGAGCGTCCAATCATGATCGTAGGCGACCAGATCCGATATCTTGATGGCGACGTTCTCGCGCTCCGACAAAAGCCGCAGCCCCTCGCGCCACACCCGCATTCCGTCCGCATCGCGATCGATCGGGCTGCCGCAATGGTTGAGAACAAAGAGCTGGTCTGGAAATGCCGCTGCGAGGCGCGCCGCGCCGGTGAGCTGGCGCGGAAACACCATCAGGTCGAAAACCAGCCGGCGGCGCCCAAGCAGGGACAGGCCGGCACGCCAGGCCGGATCGTCCATGATGCCGTCGCGGGCGGCAAAACGACGGGCGGGATCAGGATCCCAGCTCAGTATGTCGCGTACGCCGACGACACGGTCGAATGCCGCCTGCGCCTGGACCAGCGCCGGCGCTTGGCGGTTCGCCAGAGGTACGTGAACGACGTAACGGGCGGCCACGCCGCGCGACTTGTCGAGGGTTTCAAGCCACCGCGTTTCACCCACGCAGTCATCCCCGGCCCAACCGGCTTCAATATGGACGGTGGCGACGACACTGTGCTGGCCGGCGTCGCGCAAATAATCTTCAGGAAGGTAGTTTCGCCGCAAGGGGCCAAGCTCGCCCAGACCGCCGCGTTCGCCAGCCGTGGGCGCGAGCCAGGGATGGCGGCCGAGGCCGAGATCCCACAGGTGATGGTGGGCATCGATGATCGGTCCGCAGTAACGCTTTGGCACGCATCTCTCTCATGGTGTGGCCGGCATCGGAAATCGATCCGGACTTCATCCTGCGAAAGCGAAAGGACTAGCATCGGATGACCGAAAACTCACCCGTACTGTCGCTCGCGACCCGTGAAAATTTCCTGCTCGACGATCGTATCCGCGGCGTTCCGCCTGGCACCCTCGGCCTGGACAGCAGCTTTGTCGCATGTGAGCGCTGGCATCCAGCGCATGGACGTATGTCGTTGCCGGTGTTGACCCTCGACGAGGAGGCCTTCATCGCCAATCGTGACCTGTTCTTGGGGTATGCGCGAGAACAGGGCGCCGTGATCGCCCCGCATGCCAAGACCCCGATGGCGCCGGACCTTGCCCGGTCCCTGGTCGAGGCCGGAGCATGGGGCACGACCGTCGCCGACATAAGGCAGGCCACAGTGATGCTCAGATCCGGGCTCTCTCGGCTGATCATCGCCAACGAGGTCGGCGGACCAGGTGGTGCGAACCGACTTGCTGTCCTTGTCGGCGCCTGGCCAAGCGCCGAGTTCTACGTTTTTGCCGACTCTTTCGACGCCGTGAATGCGCTTGCTGAAGCTTGGCGCGCCAATGCGACGCTGCCGCCATTGCGCGTGCTCGTCGAACTTGGTGCGGGGAGGGCAGGCGCCCGGACCACCGGCGAAGCCGAGGCGATCGCCGACGCGGTTGTAGCTGCCGGAGGGCGGCTGCTGATCGCCGGCGTCGCAGCCTACGAAGGTGCCGCGGCGCAAGCCGATCCTGGCCGTACCGATGAGGCGATATCCGCGCTGTTGGCAATGACAGCCGATATGTTCCTGCGGCTCCGCGCCCGCGTCGGCGGCGACACCCCGCTGATCGCCACCGCCGGCGGCTCGGTGTACTTCGACAAGGTGGTCGCAGCGCTTTCGCCCCTCGTCTCCAGGGACGGCAATGCCACGTTGGTGCTGCGCAGCGGCGCCATCTTCTTTCACGACCATGGCGTCTACGACAGGTCGCTCGGCGCACTCGATGCCCGCGACGGTTTTGCGATCGGCGGCGTCGGTGCTTCCGCACGAAATTCCTTCCATCCGGCTTTACGTCTTTGGGCCGAGGTACTGTCGCGGCCGGAGCCCGGCCTTGCTATCTGCGGTATGGGCATGCGCGACGTGTCGTTCGACCAGGGCTTTCCGAAGGTCGTGACCATCTTTCGTGCCGGCAAGCAGCTGCCGAAAGCGCGTGCCGAGGTCTTCAAGCTCAACGACCAGCACGCCTTCCTGACAATTGCGTCGGGCGACGATATTGCCGTTGGTGACGTCGTTGAATTCGGCATCTCGCACCCCTGCACCTGCCTCGATCGCTATCGCGTGATCTTCGGCGCCGACGCGGCCGGGTATGTCCGCCACGCCTTTCCTACCTATTTCGGCTGAGCAGATATCGCGGCCACTTCCAAAAAAGAGAACCTCGAAAGGATCTGATATGATCAAGTACTTCCAGTCCGGCTCCCGCATGTCTCAGGCGGTCGTCTATGGCGGCCTCGTGCACATCGCAGGCCAGGTGGCAGACGACCGCAAGGCCGGCATCGAGGGTCAGACGAGCGACGTGCTCTCCAAGGTCGAGGCGCTCCTTGTTGAGGCCGGCAGCAGCAAGTCGAGGCTAGTGGCGATCAACATCTTCCTGCCGCAGATCGCCGACTTCGATGCCATGAACAGCATCTACGATGCCTGGGTGGATCCTGCGCGCCTGCCGGCGCGCGCCTGTGTCGAGGCGCGTCTCGCCGATCCCGATCTCCGCATAGAGGTCACTGCGATCGCAGCTATCTGAGCCGCCGCCATGCACACCGGCCTCAGCCATACGCTCGACTTCGACCGGGACGGCAAGACACTCGGCCATCTCAGCATTCCGTTTTCGATCGACCGTTCGCCCTATTTCCAGGTCAAGGTCCCGATCTGCCTTGTCCGCAACGGCGAAGGCCCGTCGGTGCTTCTGATGGCCGGCAATCACGGCGACGAATATGAAGGCGAGCTGTCGTTGGCAAAGCTGGTGCGCCGGCTCGATCCCAAGCAGATCAAGGGTCGCGTCACCATCCTGCCGATGGCGAACGTGCCGGCGGTGATCGCCGCAAAGCGCTGCTCGCCACTCGACGGCGGCAATCTCAACCGCGCCTTTCCGGGCGACCCGTCAGGCACGCCAACAAGCCGGCTTGCCAATTTCCTGGAGATGGAACTGTTTCCCCGCCACGACGTCATCTTCGACATTCATTCTGGCGGCACCTCGATGGAGCATCTGCCGACCGCGCTTGTCGAGCACAATACCGATCCCGACCGGCACCGGCGCGGTGTGGAGCTAATGCGGACGCTCAGCATGCCCTATGGGTTCGTGGCCGACAACGGCCAGGCCTCACCGACCTCCATGGGTGCGGCGCGCCGGGCCGGCGCCATCGGCGTCAGCGGAGAGTTCGGCGGCGGTGGCACTGTCACGGTCGATACGATGGAGATTACCGCCCGCGCACTCGACGCCCTGATGGCCGCCTTGGGAGTGGTTGAGGCGCCGGTTCTTGCACCGGCAACCGGACCTTCGGCGCCGACGCGGCTTCTTTCGTTGTCTCGGCACAGTCAGGGCCTTTATGCCACAAGCCGTGGTTGGTTCGAGCCGGCAGTCAGGCTGGGCGACAGCGTGACTTCAGGCCAACTGGCGGGCTGGTACCACGACCTCGAACGACTCGACCTCGCCGAGCAAGCCCTGCACTTCCTCGAAAGCGGCATTGTGCTTTCGCGCCGGCTGCACACGATGTGCGAGGCGGGAGACTGCCTCATGCAGGTCGCCGAGCCGGTCGACTGATAAGAAGCCCTCCCGACCATACGCCCATATCAGGATCAAGACTGAGGATAACCGGATGCAACTGTCGATGTGGACCTATCCTTGGGATGTCCAGGATCTGGGCTTGGAGATGGTCGAGCGCGATCTTGTCGAGCGTGCCGGGCTCAACATGATCAGTCTGGCGACTTCGTATCACGCTGGCCGGTTTCTGCAGCCGCGCAGCCCGCGCCGGAAAGCCTATTTTCCGGAAGACGGAACCATCTATTTCAAGCCAGATGCGGCACACTGGGCCGACCTAGCCATCCAGCCCAAGGTGGCGAAGGTGATCATGGAAGGCGGCGATGTGCTTGGCGACCTTGTCCGCCGGCGCGAGGTGGGCGGGCTCGGCGTTTCGTGTTGGACGGTCTGCTTGCACAACACCCGGCTCGGCATGCTTCATCCGCAGGCCGTAACCCGCAACGCCTTCGGCGATGCCAACTACTACAATCTCTGCCCATCACATCCGGAAGCGCGCGCTTATGTCCGCGCGCTGATCGCCGATATCTCGCACAGCTACAGGCCGGACCGGATCGAGCTTGAAAGCCCGTCCTTCATGGGCTTCGCCCACGAATACCATCATGAGAAAGACGGTGTCGGGCTGATGCCGGAAGACGATTTTCTGTTGTCGATATGTTTCTGCCCGTCCTGCCTTGCGCGCGCGGCCGAGGCCGGCGTCGACGGCGAAGTAGCGCGCAAGCTCGTCGGGCAATGGATCGTCGAGACCTGCGAGCGCGCCGTGCCCGAACGGCGCTTTCCAGACTTTCCGGGGAGCGGCCTCGACACTTTTTTGCCATGGCCGGAACTCCATGGCTACCTGCTGTGGCGGTTCGAACCGGTGACCAGCCTGGTCGCCGAACTGCGCGAGGTGGCCAATCCGGCGACCCGCGTTGTCATCATCGATTTGAAAGACGGTTGGCTTGGCGGCTGCGATCTCGCGGCGCTCGGCAAGGTCTGTGACGGGGCAATCCTGTGTGCCTACGACATGCAGCCCGGCGATGTCGCCAGCCTGATGGCGGCCGGACGCGCAGCCCTTGGCGTGAAAAAGTTCCTCGGCGCCGGCTACCGGCTGTTCTATCCGGAAATGGCCGGCCCCGACATCCTCACCGCCAAGGTCAAAGCTGCGATGGCGCCGGATGTCGACGGCATCAATTTTTACAATTATGGCCTTGTCCCTGCCGCACGCCTCGATTGGGTGAGTGCCGCAAGATCCGTTTGAAAAACCGATCCGTTGCCGCAGTCTGCTAGGACTGACCTCACTTTGCCTTGGAGCTTTATGAGCATGCCGGCTATTCGCTTCGGTCACATTGGCCGGCGGCGGCCGGACAAGCTGAAAGCATGGCGGTGACGGTCCATGCGGATCGAAGATCATACGCCGACCATATTGCTGCTTATACGCTTCAAAGTATACAAAATTCGATACGGAAAAGCGTATATTGAAATTTATCTGCGCGAGCGTATAATACCATGGCTAGAGAGGTATGCTGTGGACCAAATCGCCCGAACACCCAAGCAAATTGGAGATGCCGTCCGCCGGCAGCGTCGCAAGCTCCGGCTCAACCAGACCAATGTCGGGGACCAAACGATGCTGCGTCAGGCGACCATCTCGGCCGTCGAGAGTGGCGCGCCTGGCACCCAGCTCGGAACGCTTTGCGATATTCTCGCAGCGCTCGACCTCGAATTCGTCGTCCGCCCTCGTACCAAGGCAAAGCCGGCTGAGATCGAGGACATCTTCTGATGGCTCGTCCGCGGCAGCACATCCCGCTAAATGTCTTGTTGAACAGCCGTCTCGTCGGGCGGCTGAATAGACAATCCAGCGGCGCGATCGATTTTCAGTACGATCCGTCCTGGCTTGCTTGGGAGCACGCGCTGCCCGTCTCGCTATCACTGCCTCTGCGTGAAGATCGTTATATCGGTGCGCCCGTCATCGCCGTCTTCGACAATCTCCTGCCCGACAACGTCCCCATTCGCCGCCGTATGGCGGAGCGTGTTCATGCTCAAGGAATAGACGCTTACGACCTGCTTGCCGCTGTCGGGCGCGATTGTGTCGGCGCATTGCAATTCCTGCCGGATGGTGTCGAGCCAGGCCCCGCCGGTATTGTCAACGGCAAACCCGTTGACGATACCGAGATTGCTCGTCTTCTCCTCGATCTGGCATCGGCTCCCCTTGGGCTTGGCGAGGACGAGGACTTCCGGATCTCGATCGCTGGCGCTCAGGAAAAGACTGCGCTCTTGTTCTGGAAAGGACGTTGGTACAAGCCGCTGGCGACGACTGCCACGACGCACATCCTCAAACCACAGATTGGACGGTTGCCAAATGGCATCGATCTTTCCTTCAGCGTCGAGAACGAATTTTTCTGCCTCAAGCTGACAACCGCCCTAGGGCTCCCGAGCGCCGTCGTCGCAATCGAGGAGTTCGAAGGCAATCGCGTGCTCGCGGTCGAGCGGTTCGATCGCCGATGGACCAGTGACAATCGTCTCCTGCGTTTGCCCCAGGAAGACTGCTGCCAGGCCCTTTCTGTGCCGCCGTCACTGAAATACGAATCCGACGGCGGGCCTGGCGTTCCGGCTATCCTCAATTTGATGAAGGGAAGCGACCAACCGGAGGTAGACCAGGCTGCGGTTTTAAAGGCCGTGGTTGCCTTTTGGCTTCTCGGCGCCACAGATGGGCACGCCAAGAATTTTAGCGTCTTTCTTTCCCCCGGCGGCCGGTTCCGCATAACGCCGCTCTATGATGTGATTTCAGCGCAGCCCAGCCTTGATGCGGGACAGATCAAGCGCAACAAAATGAAACTGGCGATGGCTATTGGTGACACACGCCACTACCTCGTCGACAGCGTCATGCCACGCCATTTTATCCAGACCGCCGCCAAAGCAGGGATCGGTCCGAAACCCGTCAAGGCGATCTTTGATGAGCTGCGCCAACAGGCGCTAGCGGCGGTCGAACTGGTTTCTGCATCGCTCCCAAAGGATTTTCCTGCGGAAGTCGCTGATGCCATCGGCAATGGGGTCAGGGCTCGTGTACGCAGACTGGAAGAGGCGTGATGCTGAAAGTAGAGACGCAACGAGACTGATGTCGCCATTGCGACAACGCTCAAATGGTCTTCTTCAGCAGCAGCAGCATCCAGGCGGCCACGGCCGCCGCTGCGTCGTCCAGATGATGCCGAACCCACCCCTTACCTTCTCATGCGCGATAGGATGGGCCAAGGTTTGACCACGTCAAAAAAACCGGAAAGCAAGGAACCTGCCGACCACCAGAGCGGCTCGAGCGGCAGCATGGAAAGTGTGACGCGGCGCTACCCGATCCTAGCCAGTGCCTTTCCGGGATAGGATCAACTCACGGATTTGCCAGCCTGTAACTTTCTTACGAGGCCGATCAACTGATCCAGATCAGCGCGTGGAAGCGCAAGTATCTCGGGCGGGGGTTTGTGATATTCCTTCATCAATTCCTTGATGGTTGCGGCACCTTTGGGTGTGAGCTTGACAAGCTTCACACGGCGATCGCCTGGCGACGGAATCCGTTCGGCGAGCCCCGCCTGCTCAAGCCGGTCGACCAGCCAGGTCGCCGTCGATGGATCGCACTGCCATTGAGCAGCCAATGCGCCGATCGGCTTGCCCGCATCTTTGTCGAGCGTGAAGAGGGCGCGGGAGTCGTTGGGCGTCAGACCCAATTTCTGCTGGATCGCCAACCGGTCCGGCGCGGACCGCATCAGGAAATCAAACATCAGGCGCCATGCCTCGGTGGCGTGCTGCAAGCGATCTTGGCTCGGTCTCATTCCACGCTCCTTCGTGTCTTGACACATACTTGGACCAATCATATGATTTGATCAATCAAAATGTTTTTGTGGTCAAAACAATGAGAGGAGATCCGAGATGACCAATACCACGGTTCTCGTCGTCGGAGGCGGCCTGAACGGTCTGACGGCGGCCGCCCTTTTTGGCTCACAACGACATTGCGTGTGTCCTCGTCGAGCGTCATCCCGACACGTCAATCCAGTACAAGTTTGCCGGCATCTCCCCGCGCAGCATGGAGATATTCCGAAGCCTCGGCCTCGAGGAGGAGATTCGTACAAATCGGACGGGGGACCAGCAGGCAGGCGCTATTGCGCGCGCCAGGAATCTCGCCGATCCGGAGATTCAATGGGGCGGACCGGCGTGGCCGGATGCAAGTGCCCTCAGCCCCACGCAACCAGCGACGTGTGATCAGCACGTCCTGGAACCGATTCTGCGCCGCTACGCCGAGCGGAACGGTGCAGACGTGCGTTTCAGCACGGAGCTGGTGACTTTCGATCAGGACGAGACCGTCGTCCGCGCGGAAATTCGCGATATCGCGACCTGCGCAAAGGAGGTCATCTCGGCCGACTATCTGATCGTCGCGGACGGTGCGAACGGTTCCCTGCGA
The DNA here is from genome assembly GCF_040318825.1 of Mesorhizobium sp. M1006. Taxonomy (NCBI): domain Bacteria; kingdom Pseudomonadati; phylum Pseudomonadota; class Alphaproteobacteria; order Hyphomicrobiales; family Phyllobacteriaceae; genus Mesorhizobium; species Mesorhizobium sp. M1006. The sequence goes on along the minus strand of NZ_JAMYMZ010000005.1, from coordinate 229,070 downwards.
GAGAGGCTGGAGATCAGCCGCAGCGGGGCAGGCGGCCTTCAGCACTGGATGAATGTCGTCTTTGACACGGACATGCCTCCGACGATAGGCGGCAAGCGCTTCACGTCGTGCTTCGTGACGGACCTCAACGGGACCTTCACGCCCAGACAGGGTGGACGATGGCTTCTGGCGCTCCAGTACTTTCCCGAAAAGGGCGAGAAACCACAGGATTTTGATGAAGCCAAGTGCAGGGAACTGATCATACGAGGTGCGGGCCGGCCGGACATCACGACGAGGCTTGTCGATGCGCGCTCCTGGGAAGTGGCCGCCCTCACAGCGCGCCAATTCCGCCGAGGCCGCGCGTTTCTTGTGGGGGATGCCGCACATGTGATGCCCCCAACAGGCGCTTTCGGTGGCAATTCAGGTATCCACGACGCCCATAACCTTGCCTGGAAGCTTGCGATGGTAGCACGCGGGCATGCCGATCCCTCGTTGCTGGATAGCTATGACATGGAGCGCCGGCCGGTCATCGAGGCTACGTTGGCGCAAGCGCTCGCCCGCCTACAGAAATGGTTCGACGATCCGTCGAAGCGGTTGCCTCCTCCTGTTGCGATCGTCGAGGATTACGACGTGGTATTTGGCCAACGCTACGCTGCAGGCATCGTGGCTCTGGAATCCACACCGGACGATCACCCATTCCAAAAATCCACGGAGCTGTCGGGCCGCCCCGGCACGCGTTTGCCGCATTTCGCGGTCGGGCGTGCCGGCCAGCGGATTTCGAGTCTCGATTTGTGCGACCGCGATCTTCTTCTCCTCTGCGCCGACGAAGCATGGTGTCAGGCCGCTGACTCCGTAAGCCAGCGCCTCGGGATGCCGCTGACGTGCCACTCGTTGGGTGCGAATGGGGATCTGCTTGACTTGGACCATCGGTGGCCTTCCGTGCTCGGGGTTAAAAGCGGCGGTTCCGCCTTGGTCAGACCGGACGGATTTGTCGCGTGGCGGTCAACGCACGGTGTGCCTGATCCTGTACAGGTGCTGATCGAAACACTTGATGGGCTCGGTTTCCGCACGGAGGCGCACGAACATCATCGGTGAGCGGCGGCGAGTGCGGATGCCTCCCGCCTTCGGGCATGACTTCCTTGCCGATGCCATCACTGGGAATGACAACGATGCCAGGCGCTTGCTCCTTTCCTACTCGTTGTCGCCGAGTAGGGCCGCGCACACCGCTTCGGTGACCTTATCGGTGGTGGCACTTCCGCCGAGATCGGGCGTGTGCAGTGAGGCGTCCGCCGTCACGCGCTCGATGGCGCGCATCAGGCGCGCCGCGGCAGCCGGCTCGCCAAGATGCTCCAGCATCATCACCGCCGACCAGAACGTGCCGACCGGATTGGCGATGCCCTTGCCGGTGATGTCGAAGGCCGAGCCGTGGATCGGCTCGAACATCGACGGAAACCGCCGCGCGGGGTTGAGGTTCGCAGTCGGCGCAATGCCGATCGATCCGGCAAGTGCGGCCGCAAGATCCGACAGGATATCGGCGTGAAGATTGGTCGCGACGATTGTGTCGAGCGAGCGCGGATTGAGCGTCATGCGCACTGTCATCGCGTCGACCAGCATTTTGTCCCATGCGACATCAGGAAAATCGGCCGCGACCTCACGGGCGATGTCGTCCCAGAGCACCATGCCGTGACGCTGGGCGTTCGACTTGGTGACCACGGTCAACAGCTTTCGCGGCCGCGACCGCGCCATCTCGAAGGCGAAGCGCATGATGCGCGTCACGCCGGCGCGGGTGAAGATCGAGACCTCGGTCGCGATTTCCTCAGGCAGGCCGAGATGCGAGCGCCCGCCCTGGCCGGCGTATTCGCCTTCCGAATTCTCCCGAACGATGACCCAGTCGAGATCCCCTGCCGTGACGCCGCGAAGCGGGCTCTCGATACCGGGCAGGATGCGGGTCGGGCGGACATTGGCGTACTGGTCGAAGGGCTGGCAGATCGCGAGCCGCAACCCCCAAAGCGTCAGATGGTCGGGCACGTCTGGCGCGCCGACAGCGCCGAAATAGATCGCATCGAAGGCCTTCAGCCGCTCGGTGCCGTCCTTGGGCATCATCACGCCGTTGAACTTGTAGTAGTCCGAGCCCCAGTCGAAATGCTGCACCTCGAGACTGAAACCGCCGTCGCGCGTGGCGCAGGCGGCCAGCGCACGAAGGCCGGCCGCTACGACTTCCTTGCCGATCCCATCGCCTGGAATGGCCGCGATCCTATAGCTTCGCATTAGTCCAGTCCTCCCCTTGTGGCGCTAAACTAGCATGGACCATCGTGCTGGCCTTTGGCCGTGAGGCCGAATGCCGCCATTACGGCAAATGGTCAATCAATCCGTTCAGCAGGAGCAGCAGCACCCCGGCGGCCACAGCCGCAGCCGCATCGTCCACCATGATACCGGCCCCACCCCTTACCTTGTCATGTGCGATACGGATGGGCCAAGGCTTGACGACGTCGAAAAACCGGAAAGCAAGGAAGCCTGCTGCCCACCAGAGCGGATCGAGGGGCAGCATGGAAAGGGTTAGGGCCGCGCCGAAGGTCTCATCAATGACGACGATCTGCGGATCCTCCGTCCCGGTACGGGAGATAACATACGATGACGCCCATACGCCGACGGCGAACAGGGCCACGTAGGCAAGCACCGTCAGCCAAGGTGATGCGGGTATCAGAGCCGCGGCAACAGCCACTCCAACCATTGCGCCGGCCGTGCCCGGCCATATTGGAGATAATCCCGCGCCGACAGAGGTCGCGAGCAGGTAGGCGAACTTGGGTGGAAACTTATGCATCGATTTTCGGCCGGCTTCCCACGGATCGCAAGCGATCATAGTCACATCGTTCGGGTGCTGCCGCCAGACTGCTGTTCGATTTGCACCACCTCACAAGGGCATCGCCCAAACCGTGAAAATGCTGTCGGGCGGCTGTCGCAGCGACTGGAAGTTCTGTTTCGCCGCCAGCTCGGCGAGTACCTTAATCCGCCGGCCCCATTCGCCAAACGAGATCATTTTTGCGGCAAGTTGAGAACGTTGCTGAGCCCGGTCTCGGCCCGCATTGGCCAACCGAAACGGTGGCGACGGTGGAACAAACCCGCAAATTGCTGGTAAAGCTCCGTCAACCGACATCATCAGAGGAGCCGCCATGATCGCCGGTCTCATGAAAAGTCGCATCGACCCGCTATGGGAGCAGGCCGCCTCTCCGCTGATCGGGATCGGCATGACGCCGAACCAGGTTACGGCCAGCGGGCTGGTGCTCGTGGCTTTGTCTTCGGCCGCCTACGCGTTTCATCATTCAAGTCTTGCCTTTGGCCTTTGCCTGGCGTTTGCCTTCAGCTTCGATGCGCTGGACGGTGCGGTCGCCCGCCGGACAAATATGAGCACCAAGGCCGGTGGCTATTTCGACGCCGTCGTCGACCGCTATCAGGAATTGGCCGTCTTTGCGGCTATCGGCTGGGTTGCCGATCTGTGGGCGATCGCAATGTTCGCATTCGCGGGCGGGATCCTCACCAGTTACGCCAAGGCGCGGACGGCGCTGGAAATCCCTGTGAAAAACCACGGTTGGCCGGATTTCTTCGAGCGGATGGAACGTCTGGTGTTCATTTGCGTGCTGCTCGCCGCCGACGGAGTCGCGACCGCGATGGGCGCGGCTTCGCCCTGGATTCTGGCGGGTGGGTTCGCGCTGTACGCAGTGCTGGCCAACGCCACAGCCCTGCAACGGATCAGTCGCGCATTTGCGATGCTGAAACGAGCCGACGGGAAGCAGCCGTGAGACTACGGGGATGCTTGCACTTGGCCTCACCTGAGGCTATGCAATGCTTCACATGAATGGAGAGCGGCGATGTTGGCATTTGGAAATATAGCCGATGTGCTGGGGCTGCCGCCCAAGGAGACGGCTGCACGGTCGCCATTCGGGCTGATGGCTCGAATCGAAGACGGATTGCCGTTGGGTGCGCTTGAACGCGTCTCACAATTGCTGGCACCGGCCGATACGCAATTCAAATATCGCCTCGTCCCAAAGGCAACTTATGAGCGCCGCAAGAGAGGTGCTCTCCGACTCTCTTCGGAAGAGGGCATGCGGGTGGCGCGGGTGGCGCGCCTATGGAACCTGGCCCTCGACGTTTGGCAGATCGAAGGTGAGGCTCGTGACTTTCTGTTTCGGTCTCATCCCATGCTGGAAGACCGACGCCCGATCGACGTGGTCATTCAAAGCGAGATCGGCGCCGAACTGGTGCTCGATATCCTTGCAGGCCTGAAGTACGGCACCGCTGCTTGACGGCACAGATACTCGATCGCATGCTGCAGTGCTTCAGGATCGGCGATCCAGCCGGCACATATCCGATCTTCGACGCGACGGGCTCGACGATAGCGCCTGGCCGCTGGAACACGCCCGGCAGCCCGTTGATCTACACCAGCGAGCATTATTCAACGGCCTTGCTGGAAAAGCTGGTGCACGGCAGCGGCAGACTGCCGCCCAACCAGCCTTACGTCCAGATCATGCTTCCGCGCGGGCTGAGCTACGAAATCTTTTCTCAGCCGTCGTTGCCCGGATGGGATATGATGCCGGCAACGGTGAGCAAGGAATTCGGTGAGACATGGTGTGTCGAGCGCCGCAGCGCGATCCTGATCGTGCCAAGCGTCGTGGCTCGCCCCGACAACAACGTGTTGATCAATCCGGCACATCCGGAGTTTTCCCTGATCACGGCCAGCCTGCATCAACCCGTATACTGGGATAGCCGCCTGTTTGGCTCCTGAGCCGGGCAGAGAGGCAGGTTCCTACTTAACACAACCCGTCAGCGCCAACTCAAGCCTGGAGCGACATGGGTCAGGATCGCCTCGATAACATGGACATTGTACTCGACGCCGAGCTGGTTGGGGACGGTAAGCAGCAGCGTATCGGCCTCGGCGATGGCTTCGTCGCCCTTTAGCTGCTCGATCAGGACGTCCGGTTCGGCGGCATAGGAGCGGCCGAACACCGCGCGTCTGTCTGCCTCGATGTAACCGAAATGATCTCCGCTCTGGTTGCCGCCGAAATAGGCTCGGTCGCGATCGTCGACCAGCGCAAAAATGCTCCGGCTCACCGACACCCGCGGCTCGCGCGTGTGTCCGGCCGCCTTCCAGGCCTCACGAAAAGCCCGGATCTGTTCGGCCTGCTGGACGTGAAACGGCTTTCCGCCTTCATCGAATTTGAGCGTGGAGCTCTGCAGGTTCATCCCCAGTTTCGCCGCCCATTCGGCGGTGGCGTTTGTGGCGGCGCCCCACCAGATGCGCTCGCGCAGGCCCTCCGAGTGCGGCTCGACGCGAAGCAGGCCAGGCGGGTTGGGAAACATCGGCCGCGGGTTGGGCTGCGCAAAGCCTTTGCCCAGCAACACTTCGAGCAGCACTCCGGTGTGTCTACGGGCCATGTCGGCATCGCTCTCGCCCTCTTGCGGGGCGTAGCCGAAGTAGCGCCATCCCTCGATCACCTGCTCCGGCGAGCCTCGGCTGATGCCCAGCTGCAGACGCCCTCCGGCGATTAGGTCGGCGGCGCCGGCGTCCTCGGCCATGTAGAGCGGGTTCTCATAGCGCATGTCGATCACCGCCGTGCCGATCTCGATTCGGCTGGTCTTCGCCCCAACCGCCGCCAGCAGCGGGAAGGGCGAGGCGAGCTGGCGGGCGAAGTGATGCACGCGGAAATACGCGCCGTCCGCACCCAGCTCCTCGGCCGCGACGGCCAGGTCGATGGACTGCAAAAGCGCGTCGGCTGCCGTTCGTGTCTGCGATTGCGGCGAGGGCGTCCAATGCCCGAACGAGAGGAAACCAATCTTCTTCAACCAGCCTAAAGGGGAGCCAGGTGCAGACTATGCTGCGGCGCGAAGCAAAGCATCGCAAAATCGGTGCCGATGACCGCCTGCCTTGACGCGCAAAACTTGAATCGGCGGTTGTTGATCAACGATGGCCGACCGTGCCGAGCTGCCGTCGGACGCGAGTCTAGAAAGGTGCCGCGAACGCGAGCAATATCGCGATGAGGATCAACAGCGGTCCCATCCATTTGAAGCGAGTCCCAAAGTTGGTCCACCATGCTTGCTGCTGGCCGGGGCGAGCTTGGAACGGGTCCGCGAGAAATCCGAAGCCGACGCCAGCCATCCACAACCCGGCGCAGAACATGATGAACTCGTCGATGTATTCCGCGACCATGCTTCGAAGCTTTCGAATTTATGCCGCCGCTACATGCGCCGAATTCGAGCCGATATAGTTTCGGATCGTTTCGATGATCCGGTCCTGGTCAGCCTCGCTCAGATAGGGATGCATCGGCAGGCACAGGATGCGCTTCGGCAGCTCTTCCGAAACGGCAAGGCCGGTCGGCGTGCGCGGATAATCGCGATAGGCAATCTGGCTGTGCAGCGGTTTCACATAGTAGATGACCGACGGAATGTCCTTTTCACCGAGATGTGCCTTGAGCCCGTCGCGTTTCGGCGTTTCGATGGCGTATTGCGCCCAGGCCGAGCGGCCGCCGCCCAGATTGCGCGCCGCCTTGACGATATCGCCGAGACCTTCGGCATAGCGATTGGCGACCGCTTGCCGCGCCACCATCTCGTCCTCGAGGATGGCCAGCTTCTCTATCAGGATCGCCGCCTGAAGCGTGTCGAGCCGTGAATTGATGCCGACGCGGACATTGTCGTATTGCGTCTCGCCCTTTCCGTGGAAGGCGAACGAGCGCAGCTGTTCGGCCATCGCATCGTCATTGGTGAACATCGCACCGCCGTCGCCATAGCAGCCGAGCGGCTTTGCCGGATAGAAGCTGGTCGAGCCGACGGTGCCGAACGAGCCGCACATCTTGCCGTCAGCCGAGCCGCCGGTCGCCTGCGCCGCATCCTCGATGACCATCAGGCCTTCGCGATCGGCGATGGCCATGATCGCCTCGTAATCGGCGGCGAGGCCGAACAGGTCGACGGGAATGATTGCCTTCGGCCTCAGCCGGCCCTCCGCCTTGATCATGGCAATTGCCGCCTCGAGGCTGGCGATGTCGATATTGTAGCTGTCGGCATCGACATCGACGAACACCGGTTCGGCCTTGGTCAGCGCCACCACTTCGGCCGTGGCGGCGAAGGTGAAGCTCGGCACGAACACCGCGTCGCCCGGGCCGATGCCGGCGGCAAACAGCGGCAGCAGCAGCGCATCGGTGCCGTTGGCGCAAGCGACCACGTGCTTGGTGCCGATATAGGCGGCGAGCTTGTTTTCGAATTCGGTGACCTGCGGTCCGAGAATATAGCGGCCTTCGTCGACAACCCGGTCGATTGCCGCTTTCAGCCTGTCGCGGATGCGTTCGCGCTGCGCGCCAAGATCGATGAACTGCATGTCGGCCTCAAACGGTTTTAGTCAGATAACCGGCCGCTGGTAGCAGACTTGGTACGGCCGAGAAAGCCGCAGGGCAAAAACCCTGAATTGCTCAAGTGTCGCAGCCTGTTACCTCTGATTTCCGATCTGCCCTCTTAAACGCGTGGAAATGCGGGCTTCGGCCGGCCTGATACAGGCTTCGCATCCCGCCCGCCAGGCTGGACGAAACATAAAGTGATCGTCGGTGAGCAGTCCATGGGCTGCGCACCAGCCGGTCAAGTGATTTCATGCCGCCATGGCGGGTTGGCGCCGGCCCGCGATACCGTCACCGCCGCCGCCTTGGCACCGAGCGTAAGCGCCTTGTGGATGGCGTCTTCCGGCAAACTGGCGATTGCCGTCTTCGACAGCAGACCCTGTTCGTGCAAGGAGGCAAGAATGCCGGCATTGAATGTGTCGCCGGCGCCGACCGTATCGACCACCTCGACCTTGTCCGGCACGACGGTGACCCGGTGCTGGCTGCTGTAACCGACCGCGCCTTCGCTGCCGTGGGTGACGACGATCAGCTTCGGGCCGCGATCCAGCCAGTTGCGGACGACGTCCTCATGCGAGCCGGCTTCGCCGAACCAGTTCAAATCCTCGTCCGACAGTTTCACGATGTCGGCCATCGCCATCATGCCGCGGATGCGCCTGAGGTGCTTGGCCTTGTCGGGAATGAAGTTTGGCCGGATGTTGGGGTCGAGCATCATCACGCGGCGCTCATGTTCGCGCCGCATGAACTCCTCATAGGCCGATCCGGCCGGCTCCGAGATCAGGCTGATGGCGCCGAACAGCATGGCCTCGATCTCGCTGCCGAGTTCCGGCAGGTCCTCGATGGTCAGCATGCGCCCGGCGGTGTTCTCGTCATAGAAGGTGTAGGTCGCTTGGCCGTTGGTGAGCCGCACGAAGGCGAGCGTGGTCGGCCGCGGCGAAGTGTGCGCATAGGTCGAGCTGACCTTGCTGTTCCCCAGCGCCTCCCTGAACTGCACGCCGAACAGATCCGACGACAGGCCGGAGAAAAAGGCAGCGGGCGCGCCGAGCCGGCCTAGCGCAATGGCCGAGTTGAAGACGGCACCGCCGACATAGGGGGCAAAGGCCGGCTCGCCCTCCGTCGTGGTCCGCGGCAGCATGTCGATCAGGGCTTCGCCGCAGCAGAGGATCATGAAGTCTTGCTTTCCGGCGGATAGATCACGCCCTTGCGAATGATGATGTTGGCATAAAGTCGCGGCTCGCTCGTCGCGACGATCGCGTGCGCGGCCTTGACCCGTGCATAGAAGTCGGCACCGGCAAGCGCAACCACCTTGCGGCCCGGCGCACGCCTGGCGCAGATCGCTTCCATCTCATAGTGAACCGGATCGGCGAGCAGGGGATCGCCTTTGGCCGAGGCGCGAAACAGCGCCTGCGGCACGGCGTCGTCGACCGGCAATACGCTCAATACCGCATCGAGCACGGGGACGAGATGATGACTGTCGGCGCGGACCAGCCGCTGTGCCTGCTGCTCGGCCGGGTAGTTGCCGTCGACCAAGGCGATCTCGTCGCCATGGCCCATGGCGCGCAATATCGCCAGAAGCTCGGGGCCGAGCAGCGCCGGGATGCCGATCAGCATGCTCAGAAGCTCCGGGAAATCGTGGTCGAGCCGATGAGGAAGCGCTCCGACAGCGGCAGGCTGGCGCCACCCAGCGCCCGCGCATGGATGCCGACGGTTCCCTCGCGAACGGCCGGCAGCCTCAGGCCTTCGCCGTCGATCCGGCCGATGGCCTGGATAACGGCATCGACAAGCCGCCTGCGCACGGCAAGCGGCATCCATCCGTCGATCACCGCGGCATCGAAGTCAATGACGGAGGAGGCCGAAACGATGGCATAGGCAAGCGCCTGCGAGGCGCTGGCGATCCAGTCGTCAAGCTCGGCGCCGATCTCGCCCCAGTCCCCCGGTGATGTCCACAGATGCGAGGCCTCGATGCCGCGCGCGTTGAGCGCCTTTTCCAGCATGGCGATCGACGCCACGTCGATCAACTGCGTCGGCTTGCCGTCCGGCCCTGGCACCGGCATCGAGCCCAGCGCGCCGGCATTGCCGGTTGGGCCACCAAACAACCGGCCGTTCAGCACGATGCCGCCGCCGGCAAAGGCACCGATATAGAAATAGACGAAATCGCGTGCCGCACCCGCCGCGTGGCCGAACACGAGCTCGGCGCCGCAGGCCGAGGTGGCGTCGTTCTGCAGATAGACTGGAAATTCGCATTGCGCCTGGATATCGGCGCGGATGTCGCGATGGCGCCATTCGTCCATGATTTCACGCGGCGCGCCGGCGGTGTCGGCCCAGTTCCACAATTCGAACGGCATGGCGATGCCAAGCCCGGCAATGCGTTTATCCTGCGCCGGGGTGAGTTCGCCGCGCATCTTCTTCATGCCGCTTGTGACGAATTCCACCGTTTCGCGCGGCGCCGGATAGCGGTAGGAATGCTGCAGCATCGAGCGCACACTGCCGAGGAAATCGATCAGCACCAATTCGGCGCTGCGGCGGCCGATCTTCAGGCCGATGAAATAGGCGCCGTCGGGATTGAGCGCCATGGGTATCGAGGGCTGGCCGATCTTGCCGCGCAACGGCGCCTGGCGGACGAGCAGGTCGTCCTCCTCCAGCTCGCGCATGATGACCGACACTGTCTGCGCCGAAAGGCCGGTCATACGTGCGATGTCGGATTTGGCCAGGCTGCCGTGCTGGCGCACCAGCGACAGCACCAGCCGCTCATTGTGGTCCCGCATGCCGCTTTGATTGGTGCCGCGGTGCAGGCGGCTTTCGGCCGCATCGGGCGAGCCGTGCCTCGTAATGCCGGTCTCCACCCTGTTCCTCCCGTCGTTTCCCCTCAATGCTTTTGGTCTAGAGTGAGTGAACAATCCTGCGTTGTCAATAATAAATAAGAGTGATTTAATTATTGACAGTGCTGCCGGACTGGTGTCTCTTGAGGTCGGCGCCGACACTGGGAGATTTCGTCGGACGCGCTGCAGATGCCGGTTGGCCGGCATCCTAAATGGTTCCATGGGAGGAAAATCGTGACCACGTCAAAACTGTTGAAATCCACCGTGTTTGCCGCGGCCGGACTGAGCCTGATGGCCTTTGCGTCGACGGCATCGGCCGCCGGGGTCGGCGCCTGCTTGATCACCAAGACCGACACCAATCCCTTCTTCGTCAAGATGAAGGAAGGTGCGGCGGCCAAGGCCAAGGAGCTTGGCGTCGATCTCAAGACTTACGCCGGCAAGATCGACGGCGACAGCGAGAGCCAGGTGGCTGCAATCGAGAGCTGTATCGCCGACGGCGCCAAGGGTATCCTCATCACCGCGTCCGACACCAAGGGTATCGTGCCGACCGTGAAGAAAGCGCGGGACGCCGGGCTGTTGGTGATCGCGCTCGACACCCCGCTTGATCCGATCGATGCGGCTGACGCGACCTTCGCGACCGACAATCTGGAAGCCGGCAAGCTGATCGGCGCATGGGCCGCCGCGACGCTTGGCGATAAGGCCAAGGATGCCAAGATCGGCTTCCTCGACCTGACGCCGTCGCAGCCCACGGTGGATGTGCTGCGCGACCAGGGTTTCATGATGGGCTACGGCATAGACGTGAAGGACCCCAACAAGATCGGCGACGAGGACGATCCGCGCATCGTTGGCCACGACGTGACGAACGGCAATGAAGAGGGTGGTCGCAAGGCGATGGAGAACCTTCTGCAGAAGGATAACACCATCAACGTCATCCACACCATCAACGAGCCCGCAGCTGTCGGCGCCTACCAGGCGCTGAAGGCCGTCGGTCTCGAAAGCCAGGTGCTGATCGTCTCGGTCGACGGTGGCTGCCCCGGCGTGAAATCGGTGACCGAAGGCGTGATCGGCGCTACCTCGCAGCAATACCCGCTGCAAATGGCGGCGCTCGGCATCGAGGCGATCGCCACTTTCGCCAAGGACGGGACGAAGCCGAAGCCGACCGAAGGCAAGAACTTCTTCGATACCGGCGTCAATCTTGTCACCGACAAGCCCGCCAACGGTGTGAAGTCCATCGACACCAAGGAAGGCCTCGCCAAGTGCTGGGGTTGAGCCTGGCCTGACCGGCAACAGATCGCGATCGGCCGGGGCTTGATCCCCGGCCGCTCCGGGTGGACGATGTGCCGATCTAAACGCAAATAGTGCCGGCGGCAGACCGGAAGGCGTGGATGGCGTCGGCGGTTGGCCGAAGCCCAGGGGAGGAAACATGGCTCAAGCACAAGAATTCGAAAAAGTTCTATCGAGCAGCGACACAAGCGTCGCCGCGTTCGACGACCATAAATCGGCCGTCAAGCGTGCCCAGCATTTCCTGCATTCCACGCCGGCAGCAGTGCCGCTTATCGTGTTGGTTCTGGCTATCATTATTTTTGGTATCACCATCGGCGGGCGTTTTTTTTCATCCTATACGCTGACGCTGATCCTTCAGCAGATCGCCATTGTCGGCATTCTGGGCGCCGCACAGACGCTGGTGATCCTGACTGCCGGCATCGACCTGTCGATTGGCGTGATCATGGTGATTTCGGCTGTGATCATGGGCAATTGCGCGGTCAGCTACGGTATGCCGGCCGTGCTCGCGGTGGCGATCGGGCTTCTCGCCGGTGGCGCGTGCGGCCTGCTCAACGGTGTGCTGGTCGCCTACATGAAGCTGCCGCCCTTCATCGTGACGCTCGGCACCTGGAACATTGTCATGGCCACCAACTTCATCTATTCGGCCAATGAGACGATCCGCGACACCGACGTCGACGTCCAGGCGCCTCTGCTGCACCTGTTTGCCCTGAGCTTTAAGGTCGGCACGGCCGTGCTGACGCTTGGCGTCATTGCCATGGTCGTTCTCGTGTTGGTCCTCTGGTACGTGCTCAACCACACCGCATGGGGCCGCCATGTCTACGCGGTCGGCGACGATCAGGAGGCTGCGAAACTGTCGGGCATCCAGACGAAGAAGGTGCTGATGACCGTCTATGCCCTTGCCGGGCTGATCGCCGCCTTCGCAGCTTGGGTCTCCATCGGCCGCAATGGCTCGATCTCTCCTTCCGCCGCTGTCACCGACTACAATCTTCAGGCCATCACCGCGACGGTGATCGGCGGTATTTCTCTGTTCGGCGGGCGCGGCTCGATCCTCGGCACGCTGTTCGGCGCCATGATCGTCGGCGTCGTCTCGATGGGCCTCAACATGCTGGGCGCCGATCCGCAGTGGAAGGTGCTGCTCACCGGCGTGCTGATCATCGGCGCCGTGGCGATCGATCAATGGATCAGAAAGGTTTCGGCATAGCCATGACCCAGGAACCCATCCTCATCGCGCGCGGTCTGGTCAAGCGCTATGGCCGCGTCACCGCCCTCGACAACGCCGATTTCGACCTCTATCCGGGCGAAATCCTTGCCGTCATTGGCGACAACGGCGCCGGCAAGTCGTCGCTTATCAAGGCGATTTCCGGCGCGGTCGTGCCCGACGAAGGTGAGATACGACTTGAAGGCAAGCCCGTTGCGTTCAAGTCGCCGATGGAGGCACGGGAGGCCGGCATCGAAACAGTCTATCAGAACCTGGCTCTGTCGCCGGCGCTGTCCATCGCCGACAACATGTTCCTCGGCCGGGAGATCCGCAAGCCGGGATTCCTCGGCGAATGGCTGCGCATGCTCGACCGCCCGGCGATGGAAAAGCGCGCCCGCGACAAGCTCACGGAGCTTGGCCTGATGACCATCCAGAACATCAGCCAGGCCGTGGAAACGCTTTCCGGCGGCCAGCGTCAGGGCGTGGCGGTGGCGCGCGCCGCCGCCTTTGGCAGCCGGGTGGTGATCATGGATGAGCCGACGGCGGCACTTGGCGTCAAAGAGAGCCGCCGCGTCCTCGAACTGATCCTCGACGTGAAGAAGCGAGGCCTGCCGATCGTGCTGATTTCACACAACATGCCGCATGTCTTCGAGGTGGCGGACCGCATCCACATTCACCGGCTCGGCCGTCGCCTGTGCGTCATCGATCCGAAGCAGTATACGATGTCCGACGCGGTCGCCTTCATGACGGGCGCCAAGGTGCCGCCGGAAGCGGCGCTGGCGGCTTGAGCAAGAACTTGAGGCCCATCGCCAAGGGTCCCAAACGCGCTGTTTCCAAATGCCAAATTGCCGCAGGGCAACCCGGCTTGCGATCACCTGAATCGATTGAACATCCGGTGGGATGCACTAGCATTGGCAGAGATGGTGAAAGCCGCATGATCCTGGCAACGTCACGAGAGGCAGCATGACGCGCGCGATGACAACCGAAGCTCCTCTGCCCACGCTCAAAAACCCGGATCCCAAGACGCTCGCCGAGGAAGTCTTGCAAGCCCTCAAATACAGGCTCGGCAAGGGCACCAACGTTGCAACCCAGTACGATTGGCTCACCGCCTCGATCAAGGTTGTACGCGACCGCATAGTCGATCACTGGATGCAGGCGACCCAAGAGGCCTACGCCCAGCAGGAAAAGCGCGTCTACTACCTGTCACTGGAATTCCTCATCGGCCGCCTGATGCGCGATGCCTTCTCCAATCTCGGCCTGATGGACAATATGCGCGAGGCGCTGTCGTCGCTTGGCGTCGACCTCGACATCATTGCAGCGCTCGAACCGGACGCTGCCCTTGGCAATGGCGGTCTTGGCCGGCTCGCCGCCTGCTTCATGGAAAGCATGGCGACCGTCAATATCCCCACGCATGGCTACGGCATCCGCTACGCCAACGGCATGTTTCGGCAGGAGATCCATGACGGCTGGCAGGTGGAGCTGCCCGAGACGTGGCTCGATCACGGCAATCCCTGGGAGTTCGAGCGCCGCGAACGCTCCTTCGAGGTCGGCTTCGGCGGCTCGGTGGAATCGATCACCTCGAAGGACGGCAGGCTCGAGCGGCACGTCTGGAAGCCGACCGAACATGTTCTGGCCGTTGCCTACGATACGCCGGTGGTTGGCTGGCGGGCCAACCGCGTCAACACGCTGCGTCTGTGGTCCGGCATGCCGGTCGACCCGATCCTGCTCGACAAGTTCAATGCCGGCGATCACATCGGTGCGCTCGCCGAAAGCAACAAGGCCGATGCGTTGTCGCGCGTCCTTTACCCGGCCGATTCCCACAAGGCCGGCCAGGAGTTGCGGCTCAGGCAGGAGTATTTCTTCTCCACCGCCTCGCTGCAGGACATCGTCCAGCGTCATCTCAGCCAGTATGGCGACCTGCAATCGCTGCCCGACAAGGCGGCGATCCATCTTAACGACACCCATCCGGCCATCGCCGTCCCCGAGTTGATGCGCCTGTTGATGGATGTCCACGGCATGGATTTCGACCAGGCCTGGAGCATCACCAAGCGCACCTTCGGCTACACCAACCACACGCTCCTTCCCGAAGCGTTGGAAAGCTGGCCCGTGCCGCTGTTCGAGCGGCTGTTGCCGCGCCACATGCAGATCGTCTACGCCATCAACGCCGAGGTGCTGCTCGAGGCGCGCGCCTCCGACCAGTTCTCGGACGAGCAGATCAGCCGCATCTCGCTGATCCAGGAAAATGGCGATCGCCGCGTGCGTATGGGCAATCTGGCCTTTGTCGGCTCGCACTCGATCAACGGCGTCTCGGCACTGCATACGGAATTGATGAAGGAGACGGTGTTTGCCGACCTCCACAGGCTCTACCCGGATCGCATCAACAACAAGACCAACGGGATCACACCGCGGCGCTGGCTGATACAGTGCAATCCTGGCCTCACTGCACTCACCCGAGAGGCGATTGGCGATGGCTTCCTCGACGACATCGACGAGATAAACCGGCTTGATCCTCTTGCCGAGGACGCCGCCTTCCGCGACAAGTTCGCCGCCGTCAAACGGGCGAACAAGACGAGGCTTGCCAATCTCGTTGCAGACCGGCTCGGCATCAAGGTCGACCCGTCGGCGCTGTTCGACATCCAGGTCAAGCGCATCCACGAATACAAGCGCCAGCTCTTGAACATTCTCGAAGCGGTCGCGCTTTACGACCAGATCCGCTCGCATCCGGAGCGCGACTGGATGCCTCGCGTCAAATTCTTTGGCGGCAAGGCGGCGCCCAGCTATCACAACGCCAAGCTGATCATCAAACTTGCCAATGACGTCGCCCGAGTCATCAACCGCGACCCGGCGGTACGCGGCTTGCTGAAAGTGGTATTCGTGCCGAACTACAATGTCAGCCTGGCCGAGATCATGATGCCGGCCGCCGATCTGTCGGAGCAGATATCGACCGCCGGCATGGAAGCGTCCGGCACCGGCAACATGAAGTTCGCGCTGAACGGCGCGCTGACCATCGGCACGCTCGACGGCGCCAATGTCGAGATCAAGGAATGTGTGGGCGACAACAACATCTTCATCTTCGGGCTGACCACAGAGGAAGTCGCCGAGCGGCGCAACAATGGTTACGATCCGCGCGCTGTGATCGAGGGATCGCCTGAATTGGCGCAGGCGCTTGCCGCGGTTTCGTCCGGGGTTTTTTCACCTGATGATCCGGACCGTTATCGCGACCTGATCAACGGCCTTTACCAGAGCGACTGGTTCATGGTCGCCGCGGATTTCGATGCCTACGCCGCCACCCAGCGCGACGTCGATGCCGTCTGGCGCAACAGCCCGGACTGGTACGCCAGAGCGATCCGCAATGTCGCGCGCGTCGGCTGGTTCTCGTCCGATCGAACGATTCGCCAATATGCGAAAGACATCTGGCACGTGCCCGCCTGATGTGATTGCATGAGACCAGGAACAATGTGGCCCTAGTGGAGTGATTTGACCCTCGCATCCCTTGGAGGGTAAGGCGGCATGGCGACTGTCGAACTCAAAACTTCACTAGAAACATACACTTGGTGCCCGGGGAGGGTCACTGCCTGATGAGCAAGCCGCGCGCGACCGTTGCGACAAGCGGGCCGGACGGACTGGCGCCAGCCGGCGATGTCGCGGCGATTGTCGCCGGCACGCACGGCGATCCGTTTGCCGTGCTTGGCGTGCATGAGGCGGGAAAGGGCTTTGTCGCCCGCTGCTTCGTCCCTCATGCCGAGTTCGTCACCGCCTATACGCTGACCGGCAAGAAGGCCGGCGAGCTGTCGAGACGCGACGACCGCGGTTTCTTCGAAGGCAAACTGTCGCTGCGCAAACGCCAGCCGCTGCGCTATCACGCCAGGAATTCCGGCGGTGACTGGTGGCTGACCGATCCATATTCCTTCGGTCCCGTGCTCGGCCCGCTGGACGATTATTACATCGCCGAAGGGTCGCATCTCAGGCTGTTCGACAAGCTCGGCGCCCATCTCATCGACCATGAAGGTGCATCGGGTGTGCATTTTGCGGTGTGGGCGCCCAATGCAAGGCGCGTCTCGGTGGTCGGCGACTTCAACGAGTGGGACGGCCGCAGGCATACCATGCGCGTCCGCCGCGACACCGGCATCTGGGAGCTGTTCATTCCCGACATCGGCGCTGGCCGCCCATATAAATATGAAATCATCGGGCCGGATGGCGTGAGATTGCCGCTCAAAGCCGATCCGTTCGCCTTCAAGTCCGAACTGCGCCCGGCCACCGCCTCGGTGACGGCGCTGCCGCCGGCGCACGAATGGGGCGACGAGGCGCACCGGAACTACTGGCGCAATGCCGACCACAGGCGCGAAGCCGTATCGATCTACGAGGTCCATGCCGGGTCATGGCGGCTTCACGACGACGGCAGCTTCCTGTCGTGGGACGAGCTCGCCGAGAGGCTGATCCCTTACGTGGTCGAGACCGGTTTTACCCACATCGAATTCATGCCGATCTCCGAACACCCTTATGACCCGTCCTGGGGCTACCAGACGACGGGTCTTTATGCGCCGACTGCCCGCTTTGGCGATCCGGACGGTTTTGCCCGCTTCGTCGACGGCGCCCACCGTGCAGGCATCGGCGTCATCCTTGACTGGGTGCCGGCGCATTTCCCGGTTGACGAACACGGTCTGGCAAAGTTCGACGGTACCGCGCTCTACGAACATGCCGATCCGCGCAAGGGCTTCCATCCCGACTGGAACACAGCGATCTACAATTTCGGCCGTCGCGAAGTGATTTCGTTCCTGGTCAACAATGCGCTGTTCTGGGCCGAGAAATATCACGTCGACGGACTGCGCGTCGATGCGGTCGCCTCGATGCTTTATCTCGATTATTCGCGCAAGGCCGGTGAATGGATTCCCAACGAGAAGGGCGGGCGAGAGAACCTCGAAGCGGTCAGCTTCCTGCAGCGGATGAACAAGGAGGTCTACGGCCACCATCCAGGTGTGATGACCATCGCCGAGGAATCGACCTCGTGGCCGAAAGTCTCGCAGCCGGTGCATGAAGGCGGACTGGGCTTCGGTTTCAAGTGGAACATGGGTTTCATGCATGACACTTTGGAGTATTTCTCCAAGGAGCCGATCTTCCGCAAGCATCACCACAACGACATCACCTTCGGCCTGGTCTACGCTTTCAGCGAGAATTTTGTGCTGCCGCTGTCCCATGACGAGGTGGTGCACGGCAAAGGCACGCTGCTCAACAAGATGGCCGGCGACGACTGGCAGAAATTCGCGACGCTGCGGGCCTACTACGCCTTCATGTGGGGTTATCCTGGCAAGAAGCTGTTGTTCATGGGCCAGGAGTTCGCACAGCGCCGCGAGTGGAGCGAGGCGCGCGCGCTCGACTGGAACCTGCTCGATTTCCGGTTCCACCGTGGCGTCTGGCAGACGGTGCGCGATCTCAACTATCTCTACCGCTCGCGCCCCGCGCTGCATGCCCGCGACTGCGAGCCGGAGGGCTTTTCCTGGCTGATCGTCGACGACAGCGCGAACTCGGTCTTTGCCTGGCTGCGCAGCGCGCCGGGCGGCAACCCGGTCGCCGTCATTTCCAACTTCACGCCGGTGCCGCGCGACAATTACCGCGTGCCGTTGCCGCAGGCCGGAAAATGGCGCGAGATCATCAACACCGATGCCACGGATTATGGCGGTTCCGGCAAGGGCAATAGCGGCGTCGTCGAGGCTCGGGCGGAAGGGGGAGGGATTTCGGCGACGATGCTTTTGCCGCCGCTGTCGACGATCATGCTCGAATTCGTCCCGGACTGAGCTATGTCTGGAGCATCTAACCTGGGAGGATAGGAATGGCTGAAATAAAACGAACACAGCCGCTGGCACGCGACGCCATGGCTTATGTGCTGGCAGGCGGCCGTGGCAGCCGGCTCAAGGAACTGACCGACCGCCGCGCCAAGCCGGCGGTCTATTTTGGCGGCAAGACCCGCATCATCGATTTCGCGCTCTCCAATGCGCTCAATTCCGGTATCCGCCGCCTCGGCGTCGCCACCCAGTACAAGGCGCATTCGCTGATCCGCCATCTGCAGCGCGGCTGGAACTTCCTGCGGCCCGAGCGCAACGAGAGTTTCGACATCCTGCCTGCCAGCCAGCGTGTATCGGAAACGCAATGGTATGAGGGCACGGCCGACGCCGTTTACCAGAACATCGACATCATCGAGGCCTACGGGCCGGAATACATGGTCATCCTGGCCGGCGACCACATCTACAAGATGGACTACGAAATGATGCTGCGCCAGCATGTCGAGGCCGGCGCCGACGTCACCGTCGGCTGCCTCGAAGTGCCACGCATGGAAGCCACCGGCTTCGGCGTCATGCATGTCGATCCCAAGGACACCATCATCTCCTTCATCGAAAAGCCCGCCGATCCGCCGGGCATTCCCGACAAACCGGATTTCGCGCTGGCCTCGATGGGCATCTATGTGTTCAAGACCAAATTCCTGATGGAGCAATTGCGTCGCGATGCGGCGGAGCCCGGCTCGAGCCGCGACTTCGGCAAGGACATCATCCCCTACATCGTCGAGCACGGAAAGGCGATCGCCCATCGTTTTGCCAAATCCTGCGTGCGCTCGACCGCCGAGAACGAGGCCTATTGGCGCGACGTCGGCACGGTCGACGCCTATTGGGAGGCCAATATCGACCTGACCGACATCACGCCGGAACTCGACCTTTACGACCGCGATTGGCCGATCTGGACCTATGCCGAGTTGAAGCCGCCGGCAAAATTCGTGCATGACGAGGATGGCCGCCGCGGGTCGGCCGTGTCGTCTCTCGTGTCGGGCGATTGCATCGTTTCGGGCGCTTCGCTGAAGCGAAGCCTGATCTTCACCGGCGCGCGCATCAATTCCTATTCGACGCTGGAGGAGGTCGTCATGCTGCCGGACGTCCATGTCGGCCGCAACGCCAGGCTGAAGCGCGTGGTCATCGATCACGGCGTCAGGATCCCGGAGGGTCTGGTGGTCGGCGAGGATCCCGTCCTCGACGCCAAGCGTTTCCGCGTTTCGGAAAAAGGCATCTGCCTCGTCACGCAGGACATGATCAACAGGCTGGGATCGTAGTGCATGCAGGTTCTGTCGGTGGCGCCCGAGATCTTTCCGCTGGTCAAGACGGGCGGGCTCGCCGACGTGACCGGCGCCTTGCCCGTGGCATTGGCCGGCAAGGGCGTCACCATGCGCACGCTCGTCCCCGGCTATCCTCAGGTGATGGGCGCCTTCAGGAAAAAGAAGCCGGTTCAGCAATATCCATTGCTGCAGGGCGGCAAGGCTTCGGTGTATGCCGCCCAGATCGCCGGGCTCGACCTGTTCGTGCTTGACGCGCCGCATCTTTTCGACCGTCCCGGCGGCCCATACGGCAACGCGACAGGCGCCGACTGGCCGGACAATTGGCGCCGGTTCGCGGCCTTGAGCCAGGTAGGCGGTGATATTGCCGGCGGTGCGATCTCGGGCTACCTGCCCGATATCGTCCATGCCCATGACTGGCAGTCGGCAATGACGCTTGCCTACATGCGCTACGGCAAGGCGGTCGGCACGCCGTCGATGATCACCGTGCACAACCTCGCCTTCCAAGGCCAGTTCGGCGCCGGCATCTTTGGCGAGCTTGGCCTGCCGGCGGCGGCGATGGCGCTCGACGGCGTCGAATATTACGGCGGCGTCGGCTTCCTCAAGGCCGGCCTGCAGGCGGCGTGGGCGATCACCACGGTCAGCCCGACCTATGCGCAGGAAATCCGCTTGCCCGAATTCGGCATGGGCCTCGACGGCCTGATCAACATGCGCTCCGTCGATCTCCATGGCATCGTCAACGGCATCGATACCGAGATCTGGAACCCGGAAACCGACAAGCATCTGGTCTCCAACTACACCGCAAAGACGCTCAAGGCGCGAATGCCCAACAAGGCCGCGGTCGAGGACCGTTTCAGCCTCGATCGCGATGACAGCCCGATCGTCTGCGTCGTCAGCCGGCTGACCTGGCAAAAGGGCATGGACATACTGGCTGCGGCCATCGACGGCATCGTCGCGGCAGGTGCACGGCTGGCGATCCTCGGCTCCGGCGACGCTGGGCTGGAAGGCGCGTTGCTTGCCGCCGCAGCCCGCCATCGCGGCCGCATCGGCGTCGTCGTCGGCTATGACGAGGGACTCTCCCACACCATGCAGGGCGGCTGCGACGCAATCATTATCCCATCGCGCTTCGAACCTTGCGGGCTGACACAGCTTTACGGCCTGCGCTATGGCTGCGTGCCGGTCGTCGCGCGCACCGGCGGCCTTGCCGACACGATCATCGATGCCAACGAAGCCGCCATCTCTGCCGGCGTGGCGACCGGTTTCCAGTTTGCGCCCGCCAATGCCGGCGCCTTGCTGCACGCCGTCCGCCGCCTTGTCGAGGCGCGTGCCAATCCCGCAGTGTGGACGTCGATGCAGCGGCAAGGCATGAAGGCCGACGTTTCGTGGGACAAAAGCGCCGAAAAATATGTCCAACTCTATCGCTTGCTGCTTTCGAAAAGGGCTGCCTGACTGATGATCCGCACCGTCGCCACCAAACCCTATCCCGACCAGAAGCCCGGCACGTCCGGGCTGCGTAAAAAGGTCCCGGTGTTCCAGCAGGAGCACTATGCCGAGAACTTCATCCAGTCGATCTTCGACGCGCTGGACGGGTTCGAGGGCAAAACCCTGGTGATCGGCGGCGACGGCCGCTTCTATAACCGCGAGGTCATCCAGAAGGCCATCGCCATGGCCGCGGCAAACGGCTTCGGCAAGGTGATGGTCGGGCAGGGCGGCATCTTGTCGACGCCGGCCGCTTCGCATGTCATCCGCAAATACGAGACCTTTGGCGGCATCATCCTGTCTGCCAGCCACAATCCGGGTGGCCCGCATGAGGATTTCGGCATCAAGTACAATGCCGGCAATGGCGGCCCGGCGCCGGAAAAGCTGACCGACGCGATCTTCGAAAAAACCAAGGCGATTTCAAGCTTCAAGATCGCCGATATCGGGCAGGTCGACATCGACACGATCGGCACGGTCAAGACGGGGGACATGACCGTCGAAATCATCGATCCTGTCGCCGACTATGCCGAACTGATGGAAAGCCTGTTCGATTTCGACGCATTGCGGGCGCTGTTCAGGTCGGGCTTCCGCATGCGCTTCGACGCCATGCATGCGGTGACCGGCCCCTACGCCAAGGAGATCCTCGAAAACCGGCTCGGCGCGCCCAACGGCACCGCCCGCAATTTCATTCCGCTGCCGGATTTCGGCGGCCATCATCCCGATCCCAATCTGGTGCACGCAAAACACCTCTACGACGAGATGATGGGGCCGGATGCGCCAGACTTTGGCGCCGCCTCGGATGGCGACGGCGACCGCAACCTGATTATCGGCAAGGGAATTTTCATCACCCCGTCGGATTCGGTGGCGATGCTCGCCGCCAACGCCCATCTGGCGCCGGGCTACAAGGCGGGGCTGAAAGGCATCGCCCGCTCGATGCCGACCAGCGGTGCTGCCGACCGGGTCGCCGAAAAGCTCGGCATCGGCATCTACGAGACGCCGACCGGCTGGAAATTTTTCGGCAATCTGCTCGATGCCGGCATGGCAACGATCTGTGGCGAGGAGAGTGCGGGGACCGGCTCCAACCATGTCCGCGAAAAGGACGGCCTGTGGGCTGTGCTTTTATGGCTCAACATCCTTGCCGTTCGCGGCGAAAGCGCCAAGCAGATTGTCACCCAGCATTGGACGGCCTATGGCCGTAACTATTATTCGCGCCACGACTACGAGGAGGTCGAGACCGATCGTGCCAACGCGCTTGTCGGCGAGTTGCGCGCCAAGCTCGGCTCGCTGCCTGGCACCCGCGTGCGCGGCATGACGATCGCCAGCGCTGATGATTTCGCCTATCACGATCCGGTCGACGGCTCGGTCAGCAAGAACCAGGGCATCAGGGTGTTGTTCGAAGGCGGCTCACGCGTCGTCTTCCGCCTGTCCGGCACCGGCACCTCGGGCGCGACGCTGCGGCTTTATGTCGAGCGCTACGAGCCGGACAAGAACCGCCACGATCTCGACACCCAGGAGGCGCTTGCCGATCTGATCGCGGCGGCCGACGACATTGCCGGGATTCGCAGCCATACCGGCCGCGCCAAGCCGAGCGTCATCACCTGATGTCGTCGGGACTATCCGCCGGCTATCGTCCGCGATTTGGCGGGCTTGCCGGGGAGGGCGGTATCCGCTTCGCCGCATGGTCCTCGTCGGCTCGGCGCATCTGGGTTTCGATTTTCGACGAACACGGCAACCGCGAAGTCGACCGGCTGGAACTCCAGTCGGAAGACGAGGGCGTCCATGCACTTTTTGTTGCCGGTCTCGCCGCCGGGACCCGATACGGGTTCCGCGCCGATGGCGACTACGCGCCGGAACACGGTCTCTGGTTCGATCCCGACAAGCTGCTGGCCGATCCCTATGCCGTCGAGATCGACAGGCCCTATGCCTATGACGGCCGGCTCGCCGCGCGCCGAGGCGAGGGGGCCGACACTGCGCCGCTGATGCCGAAAGCCATCGCCGGCGCCTTGCCGGAACCCTTGCCCGCCTTGCCGCCGCTGTTTCGGCCCGGCGGCCTTATCTACGAAGTGCCGGTACGCGCCTTCACAAAGCTGCATCCCGCCATTCCCGAGAAGCAACGCGGCACCATTGCAGCGCTCGCTCACCCCCTCGTTGTCGAGCATCTGCAAAAACTCGGCGTGGCAGCCATTGAGTTGATGCCGGTGACTGCATCGATCGACGAACGGCATTTACCGCCGCTCGGTCTGCGCAACGCCTGGGGTTATAATCCCGTGACCTTCATGGCGCTCGATCCGCGACTGGCGCCCGGCGGTCTGGCCGAGTTGCGCGGAACGGTCGCCGCGCTGCGCGAGGCCGGCATCGGCACCATTCTCGACCTGGTGTTCAACCACACCGGCGAAAGCGACCGGCTCGGCCCGACATTGTCGCTGCGCGGGCTCGACAGCCGCGCCTATTATCGGCACGAGCCGGACGGCGCTCTGGTCAATGACACCGGAACCGGCAATACGCTCGCCTGCGAGCATCCGGTCGTCCGGGAAATGGTCCTCCACACGCTTCGCCACTTTGTCCAGCGCGCCGGTGTCGACGGATTCCGCTTCGACCTGGCGCCGATCCTCGGCCGCGTCGACGGCGTTTTCGACGCCGATGCGCCGCTGCTGAACGCCATTCGCAACGACCCTGTTCTTGGCGACCGGGTGCTGATCGCCGAGCCTTGGGATATCGGACCGGATGGCTATCAGCTCGGCAATTTTCCGCCGCCCTTCCTCGAATGGAACGACAAATACCGCGACGATATCCGCCGCTTCTGGCGCGGCGACGGCGGCATGATCGGTGCCCTGGCGACGCGGCTTGCCGGTTCGTCCGACGTCTTTGCCAAAGCAGGCCAGACAACGAGCCGCAGCATCAACTTCATCGCCGCGCATGACGGCATGACGCTGGCCGATATCGTCGCTTATGGGCACAAGCACAACGAGGCCAATGGCGAACTGAACCGCGATGGTCACGACGACAACCTGTCCTGGAACGATGGCGTCGAGGGCGAGACCAGCGACCAGTCAATCGTTACGGCCCGTTTCGATGACCAGCGCGCGCTGCTGGCGACGCTCTTTGCCTCGCGCGGCACGATCATGCTGACGGCCGGCGACGAGTTCGGCCGCACGCAGCGCGGCAACAACAACGCCTACGCGCAGGACAATGACATCACCTGGCTCGACTGGGCCGGGCGCGACCTGGCGCTCGAGCATCATACGGCTCTGCTCGCCAGGATGCGTCGCGCCGTGCCGGCGCTCTTGGACACAGCATTCCTGACCGGAGAACAGCCTGCGGGTTCGGAAATCCCAGACGTAGCCTGGCTGACGGAAACCGGCGTGCCGTTCGAAGAGGCAGCCTGGGACGATGCCAGGCGGCACCGGCTGGTCATGGTTCTCGGTAGCGGTGAGAACAGTCGCCTTGCGGTGGTCATCAATGGCGACCGCCGGGCCTGCATGTTCACGCTGCCGGAACGGGCGGGTTTTCATTGGCGCCCAGCTATCGAACCGGATAGTAGCGATATCTCGCGGCCGGTGCCTGGGCGAACAGTCCTGTTCATGATCGAAAGCAGGCCCGCGCGGGCGGGCGCAGGGGAGAGCCATGATGGCTGACAATGCCGAATGGTGGCGCGGCTGCGTCATCTACCAGATCTACCCGCGCTCCTTCCAGGACACGACAGGCGACGGCAGCGGCGATCTCAGCGGCATCACCTCGAGGCTGGCCCATGTCGCATCGCTCGGTGCCGACGCCGTTTGGCTGTCGCCTTTTTTCAAGTCGCCAATGGCCGATATGGGTTACGACGTTTCGGATTACTGCGCCGTCGATCCGATGTTCGGCACATTAGAGGATTTCGACGCACTGATTGCGGAGGCGCACCGGCTCGGCCTGAAGGTGATCATCGATCAGGTCTTGTCGCATTCGTCGGATCGGCACGAATGGTTCGTCGAAAGCCGCACGAGCCACGACAACCCCAAGGCCGACTGGTACGTCTGGGCCGATGCGAAGCCCGACGGCACCGCCCCCAACAACTGGCTGTCGCTTTTCGGCGGCCCGGCCTGGGAATGGGACGCAACGCGCAGGCAATATTACCTGCACAATTTCCTCGCCTCGCAGCCGGACCTGAATTTCCACAACCCGCAGGTGCAGGACGCCTTGCTGGAAACGGTGCGGTTCTGGCTGGAGCGCGGCGTCGACGGTTTCCGGATGGATACGGTCAACTATTACGTCCACGACCGCTGGCTGCGCAGCAACCCGCCTTTGGCGGAAAGCGTCGCCGGCACCAATACGGCAACCAGCCCCTATCTCTATCAGGAGCATCTGTTCGACAAGAGCCAGCCGGAAAACCTTGCTTTCCTCAGGCGCTTCCGGGCCTTGATTGACGAATATGAAGGCCGCGCCGCTGTCGGCGAGATTGGCGACGAAACGCGTTCCTTGCAGACACTCGCCGCCTATACCGGCGGTGGCGACAAGCTCCAAATGTCCTACACCTTCGACCTGCTCGGCCCGCAATTCTCGGCGTCTCATGTGCGTGGCTGTGTCGAGGCCTTCGAGAGTAAGGTGTTCGACGGCTGGGTTTGCTGGGCGTTCTCCAACCACGATGTCGTGCGCCATGTCAGTCGATGGACAAGGCCGGGCGGCGATCCGGACAGGGTGGCGAAATTCTCGATCGTGCTGCTTTCCTGCCTGCGCGGATCGATCTGCCTCTACCAGGGCGAAGAACTCGGGCTGGAGGAGGTCGAACTGGCGTTCGAGGATTTGCGTGATCCTTTCGGCATCCGCTTCTGGCCGGGGATCAAGGGGCGGGATGGGTGCCGAACGCCGATGGTCTGGGAGGCTGGCGCCGACAATGCCGGCTTTTCGACGGGCAAGCCGTGGCTTCCGGTCCCGGCAAGCCATCGCGACCGGGCGGTCGACGTCCAGGACGGCGAGCAAACCTCCGTCCTGGCGAGCTACCGGGCGATGCTGGCCTTGCGCAAGCAGCATCCGGCGCTGGTTCGAGGCTCGATCCGGTTCCTCGATGCCGAAGGCGACGTCCTGGCTTTCATTCGCGAAGGCGGTGACGAAAAGCTGCTCTGTGTCTTCAATTTCGCCGACGAGCCGGCCGGCTGGCAATTGCCAACGGATCTGGAAGCGATAGAGCCGAGAGATCTTGGCGGTGCTGCCGGCGTCTTGCAGGAAAGAACTCTGTCGCTGCCGCCGCTGGGCTGCTTCCTCGGCCGGATTGGCTGAGCTCTATTTCATCATCTCATTGAACAAGCACGGAGCGCCCGCAAGTCGCGCCGACAACCCGCACATCGGCCTCGCCGACATGCACGCCGACAGCTGCAAGCACGTTATAGACCAGTTCGTCGACCGGCGCCGTCACGCCGTTCAGAACCGTTACCACCGCCGGCTTAACCGTTCCGAGCAGGGCCGTCACGTCCAGCCCGAGGCCCAGTGCATTGACCGAGAGCGAGAGGCCGCTGACCAGCGATGTCGTGAGTGATTGCGTCAGGTTTTTTGTGGCGACAGTTTTTATCGTCTTGTTGGCGATATCGGTGCTGTCGAACGTCAATGTGGTCGGATCGTTGTTGGTGATGGCAAGTGATGACGAACCCTTCACATCAAGCAGATTGAGGGTAAGCAGCAGAAGCTTCACGCTTACCTGGGCAATCGTGGCATCGGAGAACGATTGCGGATTGCTGAAATCGGCGAAGGCCGATGGGTTGTTGTCGGCGTCGCTGGCGGCAAGGTGCAGCGAGGCCACGCCAGGCTGCGCGGCGATCGAGACCTTGATGCTATCCGGCCGGCCGGTCGGGCAGCTGATGTCGGTTAGCTTGGCTTCCGCATAGGCGACTTCGACATGCAGAGGCAGGTTGACGGACAGCAGGCTGATGCCGCCGCCGAGATTGGAATTGCCGATGCCCACTGTGGTGACCAGCTTGATGCGCGTCTGCGCGGTGCGCACCACGGTGCCTTTTTCCCCGACGGCCAGCCAGGGTGAGTATTGCATCGGTTCACCGATGGCGATGGCGAGCGTGGTGGAGGTAAGTCCCGGAATAGTGGCGCCGAGATCGACCTGGACCTGGTTTGAGCCATTGGCCAGCGAGGCGGCGGCACCCAGCATGCCCATCGCGCTTGCGTCGACGGAAAAGCCGGGAGACTTTTGTCCGAGGCCGAGCCTGCCGATCGAGCCAAGATCGATAAGATGACTGAGGGGTATCTTGACCGTGTTGGTGGCCCTCGACGCGATCGTCTGCAGCACAAGTTTGCTGGCGCTGCCCGACCCGGACGCATTGGCCATGGCGGTCGCGATCTGGCCTACCGTCGCTTTTGACGCCAGCACGTCGGAATAGCTGACACCTGTCAGTTGCAACTGTACGGCAAGGGCATCGACGAACGAAAGCACGTTTACATCGGCCGAGATCAGCGCGTTGTAGTCCATGACGCTGAGCGAAATGTTGGCGCCCAGCAACTTGCTGAGAAGCGCGTTGAGGATGCCGCCATTGACGCTGAGGAGCCTGGACCCGACCGAGAACATCGCTTGCGGGGTCACGCTGGCAATGGCTTCGGTGCCGACAACCGGAGTAGGGATGAGCGAACTGGCAAAATACCGGGCGGGGATTTTTCGCAGAGTGACGCGAACGGCGTTGTAAGGCGTTTTGCCGGCTTCGAAGCGCTTGTCGACACCAACGGAGGACGCCGCTGAGTATCGGCCGCCGGTGACCGACACGACGGTTTTGCCAACCGTGGGAACGATTGTCTGACCTGCCTTTTGAACAATGATGCCGGGCATTCGGTTGTCACTGAGCGTGGTTACCGCCGCGGCTTCCAAATTGTTGATGTTCGACGCCGCGGTGATCGCCGCCAGATCGGTCATCGCCTGGGCTTCCCTGCGCTCCGTGTAGATCGAACCTTCGTCGACAGCAAAGGCAGCCAGCCCCAGCGCGAATGGCGCTGTCAGCGCCGTCATGACGGCAAAGTTCGCCTTCTTGTCGCCAACCATCGAGCGAGCGATCCGCCCGATGCTCCTCAGCAAGAACTGCGACATTTCAAATGCCTCCAATCCTGATGGTAGATCTGCGCGACATCGTGGTTTGCGGCATCGCAAGGCTTGGTAATAGGTTCCAGATCGGCAGGTTGCTGGCATCGTACTGGATCGACACGACGAACTGATTTCCGTCGGCCGTGCTGTCCGTCGCCTGATAGGTCAGCTTGCCGGAATCGACAAACGGGTATCCACTGGCATTGTTTTTGACGAAACTCGCCACCAGCGCCTGGCGCTCGGTTTGATTCAATCCGGCAATTGCGGTGCGGGCGGCATCGGCGGCGATTTGCTGCAAGGAGTTGCTTGCACCAAAATAGATACCATATGCAACCATTCCGAGCAAAAGAAGGATAAAGATTGGGGAAAGCAGGGCGAACTCGACCGCGGAAGTTCCGGACTCTTCTCCAATTTTGCGTAGATTCGTCCGTATGTGGCGCAGTATTTTACGCTTCAATGCGACAGTATTACTGTCTATCTTGTTCATTGCCCTTGCCCGTTGGAACCCAAGGTCGATGTGCCGATTCCATCGAAATTTGTAACCCTTGGTTGCCTAAGAACCAATTAATACATTCCGGTAAACTGAAAAGATCGGCCAGATTATTTCCCAGATCGGCGTTCTGGCCAGGAAACCCAGTCAAACTCATGGTTTCGACCATTGATTGGCCGCCCGCAAAACGACTGCCCCGGCCCCCTTACT
Organism: Mesorhizobium sp. M1006; assembly: GCF_040318825.1. Lineage (NCBI taxonomy): Bacteria > Pseudomonadati > Pseudomonadota > Alphaproteobacteria > Hyphomicrobiales > Phyllobacteriaceae > Mesorhizobium > Mesorhizobium sp. M1006. The sequence continues at coordinate 200,097 of NZ_JAMYMZ010000005.1, read as the reverse complement.
TTGGGTGACCCCGAGAGTCTGTTGAAATAAAAAATCTCCACGTTACTGTTTGGCCACCAGCTGCCGGAAAGGGAACCGGCTGCGCGCTCGAAAGGAACCAGCCAATCGGTTTCGGGGCGTCAACACTTAGAGACGTGGCCGAAGGGCGACGTCGTTAGGGAGAACTCCATGCTGAAACATGTGCTGAAGGCGACGGTACTCGCCACGACCATGGTCTTGGCTGCCGGTACGTTCTACACGCCGGCTTTCGCCGAGACCGTCTACAACCGCGGAGCCGCCGCCGAAGCGGAGACGCTCGATCCGCACAAGACCTCGACGGTCTACGAAGCCGATATCATACGCGACCTGTTCCAGGGCCTCGTCATGCATGACCAGAAGACGAATCTCATTCCGGGCGCCGCTGAAAGCTGGACGGTGTCCGACGACGGCACTGTCTACACCTTCAAGCTGCGCAAGGACGGCCTCTGGTCGGATGGCAGCCCGGTGACGGCGGACGACTTCGTTTATTCGTTCCGTCGGCTGGAAGATCCGGCCACCGCTGCGGAATACGCTTCCATGCTCTATCCAGTGAAGGGTGCCGAGGAAGTCAACACCAAGAAGGGCAAGCCGGAGGATATGGGCGTCAAGGCGATTGACGCAAATACCCTCGAAGTCACGCTCAAGGCGCCAACGCCTTACTTCCTGGAGATGCTGACCCATCAGGCGACCTATCCGGTTAACAAGGCGTCTATCGAAAAGCTTGGCGCCGACTGGATCAAGGCAGGCAAGCTGGTCTCGAACGGGGCCTTTACAGCGGCAGAGTGGATTCCCAACGACCATCTGAAGCTGGTCAAGAATCCGAAATTCTGGGACGCCGCCAGCGTCAAGTTGGACGTGGTCAACTACATCCCGACCGAGGATCGCTCGTCCGCGATGAAGCGCTTCGAGGCCGGCGAATTCGACAGTTACGGTGACCTGCCGACCGAACAGCTCGCCGATCTCAAGACCAAATTCGGCGACCAGGTCCGTGTCGGGCCATATCTCGGCATCTACTATTACGCGATCAAGACCGACAAGGCGCCTTGGGACAACGTCGAACTGCGCAACGCTATCTCGATGGCGATCGATCGCGACTTCCTCGCTGAAAAAGTCTGGCAGAATTCGATGCTGCCCGGCTATTCGATGGTCCCTCCGGGTATCCAGGGCTACACGCCGGCACTGGCCAAATACGCCGACATGCCGCAGATCGACCGCGAGGACGCTGCCAAGAAGATCCTCGAGAAACTCGGCTATACACCCGAGCATCCGTTGAAGATGCAGATCCGCTACAACACCTCGGAAAACCACAAGAACACCGCTGTCGCCATCCAGGAACAGTTGAAGCCGCTTGGCGTCGAGGTCACGCTGCTCAACACCGACACCAAGACCCACTACTCCTTCCTCGAGCAGAAGGGCGACTACGATGTGGCGCGTGCCGCCTGGATCGCCGATTACAAGGACCCGGAAACCTTCCTCGGCATATCTCGCAAGGCCAGCGGCAACAATTATTCGAGCTATAACAGCCCGAAATTCGAGGCGGCCATGGACAAGGCTGCCGCCGCCGGCGGCAAGCCCGACCAGCGCATGAAGGAACTCGCCGAGGCCGAGCGCATCCTCGTCGACGACGTCGGCGAGATCCCGCTTCTCTACTACAGCTACCACGACATCGTTTCCTCGAAGCTGCACGGCTTCGACGACAATGTGATGGACATCCATCCGTCCCGCTTCATCAGCAAGGACTGATCCCTTAGCCAGGCCGCCGCGCGACTCAATGCGCGGCGGCGCCGGTTTGCCATCGCATCGGCCCGGGAACCGGATTCGATTTTCGACAATGTCGGTGCGAAGATTTGAAGGCTAGAGCGCAATCGTCCAGCCGGACGCGCGCTGCTCTGGATCAAGCGGGGCATCGATGCTGCGATTCGTTTTCCGGCGGCTCCTGACCGCCATCCCGACGCTGTTCGTCATCGTGACTATAGCGTTCTTCCTGATACGCGTCGCGCCGGGCGGCCCGTTCAACCAGGAGCGGGGCCTGAGCCCCGAGATCAGGGCCAATCTCGAAGCCCAGTTCGGGCTCAACGACCCGCTCTGGCTGCAGTACCTCCATTATTTAGGCAATCTTCTGCGCGGCAATTTCGGCCCCAGCTACAACATGCCGGATTTCACCGTCGGCGAGCTGTTCAGGGAAGGCCTGCCGATCTCGATCCAACTCGGCGCTTCGGCGCTCGTTCTGGCGCTGCTCCTCGGCAGCGTGCTCGGCACTGTTGCCGCGCTCAACCAGAACAAGCTTGCCGACTATTCGGTGATCGCGCTGGCGACCGCCGGCAGCACCATACCGACCTTTGTCATCGCCCCGGTAATCCAGCTTGTATTCGGATTGACCTGGAAGCTGCTGCCGATCGGTGGCTGGGGCGACGGAGCCCTCATCAACAAGGTCGGCCCGGTGCTGACGCTCGCTCTGCCGCAGATCGCCATTGTTGCCCGCCTGATGCGCGGCTCGATGATCGAATCGCTGCACTCGCATCACATCCGCACCGCGCGCGCTCTCGGCCTGTCCGACTGGTCAGTCGTCGTCAAGCATGCACTGCGCGGCGCCATCCTGCCGATCGTCTCCTTCACCGGTCCGGCAGCCGCAGCCCTTCTCACCGGCTCGGTCATCGTCGAGACCATCTTCTCTATCCCGGGCATCGGCCGCCATTTTGTCGTTGCTGCACTCAACCGCGACTACACGCTGGTGATGGGGACGGTGGTGGTCATCGCGCTCTTCACCATTGTCTTCAACCTGATCGTCGACGTCCTCTATGGGGTCGTCGATCCGAGGGTGCGCTATGACTGATATCGCAGTTGCCGCACCGGTCGTCGGCCGGTCCCTGTGGGGTGACGCCTGGGCGCGCCTCAAGGCCAATCGCGCGGCCATGTTCAGCCTCTATTATCTTGCCTTCATCGCCGTCATCAGCGTGTTTGGGCCCTCTTTCGTGCCGCACCAATACACCACCATCTATGCCGACTATGTCCGTACGCCGCCGAGCTTCTCCGCCTATCCGAAGGCCGACATGATCGAAGGCGCTCTCGATGAGGCGATCAGGCGTATGCGCGTCGACATCAAGGAGTGGCGGCAAGAGGGCAGCCGTGTGTTCGTTACCGTCAAATCGTCCAAGCCGATCGACGACCGCAACATTCGCTACCTTGATCGTTCCGATACCTTTGATGACACAAAGATCGAGAGCAAATCGCCGGACGGTCTCGAAATGGTGATGAGTGCCTCGATCAAGCAGCAATATTTCCTTTTCGGCACCGACAATACCGGCCGCGATCTCCTGTCCAGAACGCTGATGGCCGGGCGCATATCGCTGGCCATCGGCCTGCTTGCCGGCATTGTGGCCGTGGTCATCGGCGTGCTCTACGGCGCCACCGCCGGCCTTGCCGGCGGCAGGGTCGACGAGGTGATGATGCGTGTCGTCGACGTGCTTTATTCTTTGCCGTTCATCTTCTTCGTCATCATGCTGGTGGTGTTCTTCGGCAGGAATTTCGTGCTGATGTTCCTGGCGGTCGGCGCGGTGCTGTGGCTCGACATGGCGCGCATCGTGCGCGGACAAGCGCTGTCGATCCGCCGGCAGGAATATGTCCAGGCGGCGGAGGCGCTGGGCGTCGGCCAGCGCGGCATTCTGCTGCGCCATGTGATCCCCAATTTGCTCGGGCCGGTGGTGATCTACATGACGCTGCTGGTGCCGCAGGTCATTATCCTGGAGAGTTTTTTGTCGTTCCTCGGGCTCGGCGTCCAGGAGCCGATGACCAGCTGGGGCGTGCTGATCTCGGTTGGCGCCCAGAACATCGGCTCGGCCAACTGGCTGCTTCTGTTCCCGGCCTTCTTTCTCGTCTCCACGCTGTTCGCGCTGAATTTCGTCGGCGACGGGCTGCGCGACGCGCTCGACCCGAAGGATCGTTGAGATGGCTGCTTCCGATACCATTCTCAGCGTCAAGGACCTTCGAGTCCGCTTCCGCACCCTCGACGGTGTGGTGGAGGCGGTGAAGGGCATCAATATCCACGTCAAATCAGGCGAAACCGTCGCCGTCGTCGGCGAATCCGGTTCCGGCAAGAGCCAGACGATGATGGCGGCGATGAGCCTGCTCGCCTCGAACGGCGAAGCCAGCGGCACAGTCGATTATCGCGGCCGCAATCTTTTGACCTTGAGCAAACCCGAGCTCAACAAGATCCGCGGCCGCAAGATCAGCATGATCTTCCAGGAGCCGATGACTTCGCTAGACCCGCTCTATTCGATCGGCAACCAGCTGATCGAGCCGATCCGCAAGCATCGCGGACTTGGCGCCGCCGCGGCGCGCGAGGAGGCGCTCAAGCTGCTGCGGCTGGTCCATATTCCCGATCCGGAGCGGCGGATGAAATCCTATCCGCACGAGTTGTCGGGCGGTCAGCGCCAGCGCGTCATGATCGCCATGGCGCTGGCCAACGACCCCGACATACTGATCGCCGACGAGCCGACGACCGCGCTCGACGTCACCATCCAGGCGCAGATCCTCATGCTGCTCGCCGAATTGCAGCGCAAGCTCGGCATGGCGATCGTCTTCATCACCCACGATCTCGGCATCGTCCGGCGCTTTGCCGATCGGGTCTATGTGATGCGCTATGGCGAGGTGGTCGAGGAGGGCGAGGCGGAAGCGATCTTCGCCAACCCGCAGCACGGCTACACCAAGATGCTACTTGCCGCCGAGCCGACCGGCACCAAGGCGCCGCCGCCTCCGAATGCCCCTGTCCTGCTTGAAGGCAGGAACGTCGAGGTGACCTTCAAGATCGGCGGCGGATTTCTTGGCGGCGAGCCGCTGCTGCTGCGCGCCGTCGATCACATTTCGATACGGCTGAAGCGCAACCAGACGATCGGCATCGTCGGCGAATCCGGCTCGGGAAAATCGACGCTCGGCCGCGCCTTGCTGCGGCTCCTGCCCAGCGACGGTATCATCCGGCTTGGTGACCGCGACATTTCCCACGCCGACCGCCAGGCGATGCGGCCGCTGCGGCGCGAATTGCAGCTGGTTTTCCAGGATCCGTTCGGCTCGCTGTCGCCACGCATGACCGTCGGCCAGATCATCACCGAGGGGCTCCTGGTCCATGAGCCCAATCTGTCGGGCAGGCAGCGCGATCTCCGCGCGGTCGATGCCTTGCTCGAAGTCGGGCTCGACCCGAACACGCGCAACCGCTATCCGCATGAATTCTCCGGCGGTCAGCGGCAGCGCATCGCCATTGCGCGCGCCATGATACTCAAGCCTAAAGTGGTGGTGCTGGACGAGCCGACCTCGGCGCTGGACCGCTCCGTGCAGAAGCAGATCGTCGAATTGCTGCGCAAGCTGCAGGCCGACCACGAACTGTCCTATCTGTTCATCAGCCACGATCTCGCCGTCGTGCGCGCCATGGCCGACTACATCATCGTCATGAAACAGGGCAAGATCGTCGAGGAGGGGCCGGCCGAGGCGATCTTCAGCAATCCGCAGGCAACCTACACACAGACACTGATGGCCGCGGCCATCGATGTCACGCGATTTCGCCTGAGCGCATAGCCTTGCTGGCGATCCGCCACATGTCGACGTCGCACAGCACAGGCCACATGGCGCGGGTATAGCGAAGCACATTCGGGGTGACATCGTCGCCGAGCCCGGCTTCCACGCGGCAGGTGCGGAACGCCTTCTCGATGCGCTTTGTCGGTTCGCCCAGGCTGTCATGGACGACCGGCCCGCAGTCGCAATCGATACGCTTCCAGCGGCGCATATGGGCGATCAGCCGTGACGGCAGTCGCGTCGGCGGACGCCATTTCTTGCTTTTTTTCGCGTGCTGATCTTTGCAATAGAGCACGCCGCGGCCTAGGTCCGGCCAAGCTTCTGCGGCCTCGCCATCCCAATTGAGTTGCAGGATTGAACGATGTCGGCAGCCAGTGTAGAGCCCCACAATGATAAAGCGGCAGAGATGAGCGTACTGACCGTGCTTCCGGCGCAGCCGCAATGCCGCGCGCAGCAGTCCCGCTGCTTCCTCGCGCGTCAGCCAGCGCTCGCGCGCTGCTGGTTTGTCTGGCAAGGTGACGGACGGCTTCGGATCGAGACCGTATTCCTTGGCCCAAAAGTTGATCGCCGAGCGGAGGTCCTCAAGATCGCGACGCGGGCCTGATGTAAAGTCCTTGTCTCGCCACGCCGGGAGTAACCCACGGCGGGTCTCCATCGCCGCAGCGTTGAGCTTGGCGATTCGCTCACGCTCTACCCGATTGCGCTCGCGCGAACGGTGCTCGACATAGGCGCGGCAGCGATTTCCATTGATGTTGGCGACCGGCTCGGTGCCGAAGAATTCGTTCAGAAAACGCATCCTGGCGAGAAATTCCTTGCGACCGGCAATCTTGGCCTGGCGTGCTTCGGTATAGGCGGCGAGGATGTCACCGACAGTCAGGCGGCGGGCATCGGCCCTGGAGATCGGGGGCTGATATTTGCCGGCGGCGGCAGGCCCGAGTTGAGGGCGCAGCATACCTGAAGCGCTAGACACCGCTCCCGTGCGGGCATGATGATGGGTCGTCACGATGGTCCCCTTTTTTGCTCCGAAGTTGTTCGTCCTGCGGACGGGGATCATTAGAAGAGGCAACAAGACCGGCTTTGCAACAAGCAAAATGGGCGATAGTGCCGTGAGATGCAAAGACTTGCGAAAGGCGGCGCAGAATCCCGCCGGCTTGGCTTTCCCGCCGGATGACGAGTCTTGGTGCATTCCCGGAGGGCGGCTGACAGCCGCATCAAAATGGTGGCTCGGGCTATCCCATGTTCCGGTTGCAACCGAGGTGTAAATCTCACGCCGGCCTTCACGGGACGATTTGGCATTTCGAAGCGGGGGAGGTTTCCGATGCCTTGGAAATCTCGCTTTTTTCGGTGACGAACATGCGTTAGCAATAGCCGCGATCCGATGCCACTGCGGGCACCGCGTAGCCTCTCCTCGGCCAAACCTCTTTTTGTCGAATGTACAGGCGCAACTTGGAAGAGCCCCTACGAGCCCTGAGCCATTGCCTCCCGGGTTGGACAATGTTTTTTCTGGTCGGAGTGGCAGGATTTGAACCTGCGACCCCATCGTCCCGAACGATGTGCGCTACCAGGCTGCGCTACACTCCGTGACCAGACCGCGGGCTTATAGCCGCCGAGTTTGGTTACTGCAAGCGCCAATGGCAGCGCTTCTGTCGCATTTCTTTCGCTTTCGCCGCCACGTCATACAGGTTTCAGTTTCCTGTCGCACAAACACGGCTTAAAGGGCATCTGGGTAACCGTCCACTTGCCTCGAAGCACCTGATTCAGCCGCCTGGAGTTTGCAGCCTTGTCGATGAAGATCGTTAGCGATGCCAGACCAAACACATTCGAGTTCGAAACCTCGGCGCTCGTCATGCCGTCCGGGTTTCGCGAATATGATGCGCGCTGGTGGTTCGGCCATCCCGGCTCGAACGAAACGCCGGAACTCAATCTAATCGGCGTCCAGGCGCTCGGCATGGGGCTCGGCACGCTGATCCGTCGCCTGGGTGCCGGACCCGACATCGTCACCGGTCACGATTTCCGCTCCTATTCGCTTGCCATCAAGCTGGCGCTGGTTTCCGGGCTGATGGCGGCCGGCGCACGGGTCAAGGATGTCGGGCTTGCCCTGTCGCCGATGGCTTATTTCGCCCAGTTCGCGCTCGACACGCCGTCCGTTGCCATGGTCACTGCCTCACACAACGAGAATGGCTGGACCGGCGTCAAGATGGGCGCGGCGCGTCCGCTGACCTTCGGTCCGGAGGAGATGAGCGCGCTGAAGGCGATCGTGCTGTCAGGCGATTTCGACCTTGTCGGTGGTGGCTCCTACGCCTTCGTTGCGGATTTCCGCAAAACCTACCTTGACGATCTGACCGCGGGAAAGCGTATCTCCAGGAAGCTCAAGGTGGTGGCCGCCTGCGGCAACGGCACCGCCGGGGCTTTCGCTCCCGAGGCACTGGAAAGGATCGGCTGCGAGGTCATCCCGCTCGACGTCGAGCTCGATCATACGTTTCCCAATTACAATCCCAACCCCGAAGACATGCAGATGCTGCACGCCATTCGCGACAAGGTGCTGGAAACGGGCGCCGATGTCGGGCTAGGCTTCGACGGCGACGGCGATCGCTGCGGCGTGGTCGACAATGAAGGAAACGAGATCTTCGCCGACAAGGTCGGCGTCATGCTGGCGCGCGACATTTCGCACCTCTATCCCGGCTCGACTTTCGTCGTCGACGTCAAGTCGACCGGATTGTTCATGACTGACAAGGTGTTGCGGGAAAATGGCGCGGTCACCGACTATTGGAAAACCGGTCACTCCTATATCAAGCGGCGCGTGGCCGAACTCGGCGCTGTCGCCGGTTTTGAGAAATCGGGCCACTTCTTCTTCAATCCTCCGATCGGCCGCGGCTATGACGATGGCCTGGTCACGGCCATCGCCATCTGCCAGATGCTGGATCGCAGCCCGCAAAGCAGCATGGCTGACCTCTATCGCGATCTGCCGCTGACCTTTGGCACGCCGACCATGTCGCCACATTGCGCCGACGAGCTCAAATACGGCGTCGTCGAGCGCGTCGTAGGCGACTTTCGCAAGATGAAGGACGAGGGCACGGTCTTCGCCGGCCAGAAGATCGCCGAACTGATCACCGTCAACGGTGTCAGGGTCGTGGCGGAGGATGGTACATGGGGGTTGGTGCGGGCATCATCGAACAAGCCGGAGCTTGTGGTGGTGGTGGAGAGCCCGGTATCGTCCGAGCGGCGCCGGCAGATGTTCGAAGCCGTCGATGCGGTGCTGCGCCGCAGCCCCGAAGTCGGCGCCTACAATCAGACTTTTTGAACGCGGGGCTTGTTTTCATGACCGAACGGATCGTCAGTTTTGTGATGAGCGGCGGCGTCGGCTCGCGGCTGTGGCCGTTGTCGCGCGAGGACAATCCCAAGCAGTTCCATGACTTCTCGGGCGACGGCTCAATGCTGGCCAAGACGCTGCGGCGGCTGACCGCGCGGCCGGAAGGCGAAACGCCGGTTTTCCTGATTGCCTCGGAAAGGCACGCCGACCGCGTTCATGCCGACATTGCCGGTCACGAGCTTTCCGGCGGCGGCCCGCTGTTCGAGCCGACCGGACGCAACACCGCGGCGGCCGTCGCTTTGGCAAGCCTGCGCACGCTGTCGGAATTCGGCGACAGCCTGGTGCTGGTGGTGCCGTCCGATCATGAGATCGCGACGCCACAGCAATTCTGGCGGAGCATCGAGGCCGGCACGGCGGCCGCGCGCCAAGGCAGGCTGGTTGTGTTCGGCATCAAGCCCGCCCAACCCGAGACCGGTTACGGCTACATCGAGGTGGCCGGCGAGCGCGATGGCATCTGCGATGTCTCGCGTTTCGTCGAAAAACCCGATCTCGCCACGGCGCAGAGCTATCTCAAGGCTGGCAACTTCTACTGGAACACCGGCATCTTTCTGTTTCGCGCAAGTGCCATGCGCGACGCGTTCATGGCCTTCCAGCCCGACATCTGGAGCGCCACAGAGGCTGCCTACCAGGCTGCGACATCGGATCTTTCCGGCCTCTACATGCCTCTGGATCTCTATGCCGCCATCCCATCGACATCGATCGACTATGCGATCATGGAGCGCGCCAGCGGCATCGCCATGGTGCCGGCCGGCTTTCGCTGGAACGATCTCGGCTCCTGGCAATCGCTGCTCGACGTCGGCCCCTCCGACACGCAGGGCAATGTCATCGTCGGCGATGTCGTCGCCATCGATTGCGAGAACTCCTATATCCGCAGCGACGGCCGCCTGCTGTCGGCCATAGGCCTGAAGGACGTCGCCATCGTGTCGACCGCCGACGCCACTTTCGTTGCTCCGGTCAGTCACAGCCAGAACGTCAAGAAGATCGTCGAGCAGCTCGAAAAAAGCGGCCGCCTTGAGACCAGGTTCACGCCCGCCGACGACCGCGTCATCGAAAGCGGCGCCTGGCAGCGCCGCGTGCACCATTGGCTGTTCGAGGAGACGGTGCCCTTATGGTCGACGGTCGGCGTCGATGAGCGCCACGGCGGGTTCCACGAGGCGCTCGGCTTCGATGCCGCCCCTCTGATGAAACCCAAGCGCATGCGCACGCAGGCCAGGCAGATCTACGCCTTCGCCGTCGCCAAGGCGCGCGGCTGGAACGGCCCGGCCGATCGGCTGATCAGCCACGGCCTCGAATTCATGGCCAGGCACGGACGTACCGACAATGGCGGCTGGGTACGCACGCTCAACGTCGACGGCACCGTCGCCGACGCCGCCGAGGATGCCTATGACCATTCCTGCGTGCTCCTGGCGCTGGCGCATGCCCATATGTGCGGCAATCCCGATGCGTTGCGGCTTGGCCAGGAGACCTTTGCGTTCATCGACGCGCATCTCGAGGACGAACGCCTGACCGGCTTCCGCGAGACCTCGAGCGGCGAGGGCGAGCGCCGCTCCAACCCGCACATGCATCTGCTCGAGGCATTCCTGGCCTGGCATCAGGCGACCGGCGAGCGCGCCCATCTTCGTCGCGCCGCGCGCATCGTCGATCTGTTTCGCAGCCATTTCTTCGACCCGGAAAGCTGGACGCTGGGTGAGTATTTCGACCATGAATGGCGGCCGACCCCTGGTGAGAAGGGCACGTGGACCGAACCCGGCCATCATTTCGAATGGGCCTCGCTGCTGGTCGACTTCGCCGGCCGCAGCGGCCAGAGCGGCTTGACCGGCCTTGCGCGGAAGCTCTACGCGTCGGCGATCGCCAATGGCCTGAACCGCGCCACGGGCCTCGCCTACGGCGCCGTCTCGCGGCAAGGCCTGCCGCTCGACCGCGTCTCGCGCAGCTGGCCGCAGGCCGAAGCGATCAAGGCGGCGATCGCGCTGGACGGTTCGGGCGGTCCCGACCTGAAGCCGGAGATCGAAGCACGGGTCGGCCGGCTGTTCCGCTGGCACATCAATCCGGCGCCGCTCGGCCTGTGGATCGACCGCATCGACGAGCGTGGCCGCTCCTTGGCGAGCGAGGTGCCGGCCAGCATCTTCTATCATCTCGTCTGCGCGCTGACGCAGTATCTGGACGGCACGGCGCCCAAGGATCAGTACGGGCTGGCGACATCCCCGGTCTCGACATAGACCGACTTCAGCTGCGAATAGAGCGCCAGTGCCGCGAGCGAATTCTCGCGGCCGATGCCGGATTGCTTGAAGCCGCCGAAGGGGATTTCGACCGGCGTCAGATTGTAGGCGTTGATCCAGCAGGTGCCGGCCTGCAGTTCGGCGATGACACGATGGGCGCGCGCCAGGTCTCGCGTGAACACGCCTGCGGCGAGGCCGAATTCGGTGTCGTTGGCGCGCTCGATCACCTCGTCCTCGCTGTCAAACTTCAGCACGCTCATAACCGGCCCGAAAATCTCCTCGCGGGCGATGCGCATCGTGTCGGTGACACCGGTGAACACCGTCGGCTCGACGAAGAAGCCATCCTGGAAACCCTGCAGCGAAGGCACATTGCCGCCGCAGGCGAGCACCGCGCCATCCTGCTTGCCGGCCTCTATGTATGAGACGACCTTGTCGTGCTGCGCCTTCGAGACCAGCGGCCCCATCTGCGTGTCCGGATCGAGCGGATCGCCGATGCGGATTTTCTTCGTCCGTTCGGTCAGCCTCTCGACGAAACGGTCATGGATGCCGCTCTGCACGAAGACCCGCGTGCCGTTGGAGCAGATCTGGCCGGTCGAATAGAAATTGCCGAGCATCGCGCCGCCGATGGCATTTTCGAGGTCGGCGTCTTCGAAGACGATCAGCGGCGACTTGCCGCCGAGCTCCATCGTTGCGTGCTTCATCTTTGAGCCGGCGAGCGACAGCACTTTGCGGCCGGTTGGCACCGAGCCGGTCACCGAGACCTTGGCGACGACATCGTGGCCGACAAGGCCGGCGCCGACATCGCCAAAACCCTGGACCACGTTGAACAGCCCGTCGGGCAGCCCGGCCTCGGTGTAGATTTCGGCGAGCGCCAGCGCTGATAGCGGCGTGTTTTCCGATGGTTTGAAAACCATCGCATTGCCCATTGCGAGGGCGGGTGCGGATTTCCAGCCGGCGATCTGGATCGGATAGTTCCAGGCGCCAATGCCGACGCAAACGCCGAGCGCCTCGCGCCTGGTATAGGCAAAGGGTCCGCCGAGATCCACGGCCTCGCCATTAAAGGCGGCGACGGCGCCGCCGAAATATTCCAGGCAGTCGGCCGCCGACGGGGCGTCCGCAACCAGCGTCTCCTGGATCGGTTTACCAGTGTCCAGCGTCTCGATGCGCGCCAGATCGGCATTGCGCGCGCGCAAAATGTCGGCGGCGCGGCGCAGGATGCGGCCGCGTTCGACCGCCTTCAGCCGCGCCCAGGCCGGTTGTGCTGCACGCGCGGCCTCGATCGCGAGCTCCAGCACGTTCGGCGTCGCCGAGCGCAGCATGGCGATGGTCTCGCCGGTTGCCGGATAGATAACCGGCAGCGCTGCGCCGCGCTCGTCGTCGATATAGCGGCCGTTGACATAATGCGATGCCGTTGGCTGGGCGCGCATGACTGTTCTCCAAATCGTCTTGTCGCGGCATGCGGAATATGCGTCCGCCGGATCATGGCCTATCTGTCCGACACCTGCCAGCGCGGATTGATCCATGGTTCCTGGTTGGAAGGTGGCAGCGGCGTACGCCCGAGAATGTGGTCGGCGGCCTTCTCGCCGGTCATGATCGACGGAGCGTTGAGATTGCCATTGGTGACGCGCGGGAAGATCGAGGAATCGGCGACCCGAAGCCCTTCGACGCCAATGACGCGGCATTCTGGATCGACGACGCTCATCGCATCGTCGGCACGGCCCATCTTGCAGGTGCCGCACGGGTGATAGGCGCTTTCGACGTGGTCGCGGATGAAGGCGTCGAGCTCCTCATCCGATTGCACATGTGAACCTGGCGACAGTTCCTTGCCGCGGTACGAATCGAAGGCCGCCTGCCCGAAGATCTCGCGGGTCAGCCGGATGCAGTGGCGGAACTCCGTCCAGTCGTCCGGATGCGACATGTAGTTGAAGCGGATCACCGGCTTCGATTTGGGATCGGGCGAGCGCAGCGTGACCGAACCGCGCGACTTCGACCGCATCGGCCCGACATGCGCCTGGAAGCCGTGCGCCTTGGCCGCCGCCTTGCCGTCATAGCGGACCGCGGCCGGGATGAAATGATACTGGATATCGGGATAGTCGACGCCGGCGCGCGAGCGTACGAAGGCGGCCGCCTCGAAATGATTGGTGGCGCCGAGGCCGGACTTGAAGAACAGCCATTGTGCCCCGATCAGCGCCTTCGAGAACGGGTTCAAGACGGAGTTCAGCGTGATCGGCTTTGTCGATTCCTGCTGGATGTAAAGTTCCATATGGTCCTGCAGATTGCGGCCGACTCCGGGCCGGTCGACAATCACCGGGATGCCATTCTCCCTAAGGTGCTGGCCGGGGCCGATGCCGGACAGCATCAGGATCTTGGGCGAGTTGATCGAGGACGCGGCAACGATCACCTCGCGCCGCGCTCTGACCATCTGAATCCGTTTGCGCACTTCGATCTCGACGCCGGTGGCGCGTTGATTCTCGATGATTACCCGCCGGGCGAAACCCTTGACCAGGCTGACATTTTTCCGCCTCAGCGCCGGCCTCAGATAGGCGCTCGCGGCCGACCAGCGACGGCCGCCGCGGATGGTCTGCTCCATCGGCCCAAAGCCTTCCTGCTTCGCGCCGTTATAGTCGTCGGTCAGCTCGAAACCGGCCTGACGGCCTGCCTCGACGAAGGCGCCGTAGAGTGGGTTCGTCCTCGAGCCGCGCTGCACAGTCAGCGGGCCGCCGTGGCCGCGCCAGCCATTCTCGCCGCCATTGCTGTCCTCCATGCGCTTGAAGTACGGGAGCACATCGGCAAAGCCCCAGCCGGTCGCGCCCTGTTCGGCCCAATGGTCGAAGTCGCGGGCATGGCCGCGCACATAGACCATGCCGTTAATCGAGGATGAGCCTCCGATGACTTTGCCGCGCGGCGTCGCCAGCACGCGGCCGCCGAGATGCGGCTCCGGCTCGCTGGCGAAGCCCCAGTCGTAAAGGCTCATATTGAGCGGGATCGACAGCGCCGACGGCATCTGGATCAGCGGCCCGATATCGCTGCCGCCATATTCGATGACGATCACCGAATGCTTGCCGTCCTCCGACAGCCGGTAGGCCATGGCCGAGCCGGCCGAGCCGGAGCCGATGATGACGAAATCCGCTTCAAGCATGGTTCATGCGCGCCCGTGGTTCATATGCGCAATGAAATCGGCCAGCGAGACGTTGCCGCCGGTTGCCATCACCAGAACGGTCTTGCCGGTTATGTCGACCTTGCCGCCGAGCACCGCCGCCAGCGAGGCAGCGCCGGATGGCTCGAGCACCAGCTTCAGCCGCTCGAAGGCGAGGCGCATGGCGCGCCGCACCGAAGCATCGTCGACGGTGACGCCGCGAACGCCGGCGGCCTTCACCGCTGCGAACGGCGCGTCGCCGGGCCGCCGCGACATCAGCCCGTCGCAGATCGATTTCGGTCCGATCGGCATGGTTTCGATGGCGCCATGCGCGAGCGACGAGCCCATGCCGTCAAAACCTTCCGGCTCGACGCCGATGATCTCCGTGGCGGGCGACAGATAGTGGAAGGCCAGCGAAACGCCACCGATCAGCCCGCCACCGCCGACCGAACAGAACAAGCCATCGGCCTCCACTTGCCTGGCGGCGAGCTGGTCGAGTGCCTCCAGTCCGGCGCCGGCCTGGCCGGCGACGATCTCCGGATCGTCGAACGGGTGCAGCAGCGCCAAGCCATCGCTCGCGGCGATCTCACGCGCTCTGGCGGCGGCGACTTCCTCACGCGCGCGTTCGCCATGGTCAGTCAGCACCACGCGCGCGCCATACCCTGACGTGGCATCGCGTTTGGCGGCAGGGGCGTCGATCGGCATGACGATGGTGACGGGAATGCCAAGCGCTTGGCCAGCCGCCGCTAGCCCCTGCGCAAAATTGCCGGAGGAGTAGGCGACGACGCCCTTTTTGGTTTCGTCAGGCGAGAGCTTCTTCAGCCGCCAGTAGGCGCCGCGCACCTTGAACGATCCTGCCCATTGCAGCGATTCGGCCTTGACGAAGACGCGGGCGGCGCCGGTCTCGCGGGCAAGTGCCGCCGATTCCAGGAGCGGCGTGATCTGCGTCGCCTTGGAGGTGACGGCATAGGCCTGCCTGAGATGGTCGAGCGAGGGGACGAGACTATCTGCCATCATTCGCCTCGCGGAAAGCGCTTCTGCTCTTCGAGCAGGTCGAGGTTCATGTGGTTGCGCATGTAGCGCTCCGATGCCTTCTGCAGCGGCTGGAATTCCCAGGGATAATGGGTGCCGTTGCGCAGCGCCGGGTAGACCACCCAGCGGCGTGCCTGGCTGGCACGCACCGCTGCATCGAACGCCGCCATGTCCCAGCGCGCCCGCACCTTGTCGGAGAAAGCGGTCACCAAAGCCGCATTGGCCGGATCGGCGGCGAGGTTGGTCGATTCCAGCGGATCCGATTCAAGATCAAACAGTTGCGGCGGATCGATCTCGCAATGGATGAATTTGTAACGGCCCTCGCGCAGCGCCACCATCGGCGCGTTCGAGCCTTCGGCGGCATATTCCATCAGCACCGGCGCGGAGCGCTTCTTTCCATTCAGCAGCGGCAGCAGCGACTGGCCGTCGGTCCACGGCGCAATCGCGCTGATGTCGATGCCGGCGAGGTCGCAAAGCGTCGGCGTCACGTCGAGGTTGGAGACCGGCGTGTCGATCAGCCCGGCGGCGATACGCTTGCCGGCGATCATCAGCGGCACCCGCGCCGAACCTTCGAAGAAGCACATCTTGAACCACAGGCCGCGCTCGCCGAGCATGTCGCCGTGATCCGAGCAGAACAGGATGATCGTGTCGTCGAGCATGCGCGTGCGCTCGAGCACCGACAGCAGCTCGCCGAGCTTGTCGTCGAGATATGAGATGTTGGCGAAATAGCCGCGCCGTGCGCGGCGTATCTGCTCAGCGGTGATGTCGAACCTGTCATAGTCGCTGGCGCGGTAGAGCCGCTGCGAATGCGGGTCCTGCCTGTCGTAAGGAATGAAGCCGACCTCAGGCTCGAGCGCCGGGCAATCCTCGTAGAGGTCCCAGTATTGCCGCCGTGCGACGTAAGGATCGTGCGGATGGGTGAAAGAAACCGTCAAGCACCAGGGCCGATGTGCGGCATCGTCGGAGACGCGGGCAAAATCATAAAGCTTCTGCACGGCATGGAAGGCGACCTCGTCGTCATATTCCAGCTGGTTGGTGATCTCAGCAGTACCGGCGCCGCTGACGGAGCCGAGATTGTGATACCACCAGTCGATGCGCTCGCCGGGTTTGCGATAGTCGGGCGTCCAGCCGAAATCGGCCGGATAGATGTCGGTGGTCAGCCGCTCCTCGAAACCGTGCAACTGGTCCGGCCCGACGAAATGCATCTTGCCGGAGAGGCAGGTGTGATAACCGGCGGCGCGCAGATGATGGGCAAAGGTCGGGATCGAAGACGCGAATTCGGCGGCGTTGTCATAGACCCCGGTGCGTGACGGCAACTGGCCGCTCATGAATGCGGCGCGGCCCGGCGCGCAGAGCGGCGAGGCCGTGTAATTGTTGCAAAAACGCGCCGAACGCGCGGCGAGCGCCTTCAGATGCGGCGCGTGCAGGAAGTCCGCCGGCCCATCCGGAAACAGCGTTCCGTTGAGCTGATCGACCATGACGATCAGGATGTTGGGTCGCTTGGATGTCACTGCTTCTGCCGTCCGCTGAGCTTCGTTTCGAGATAGTCCTCGACCAGTGCGATCGCGGTCGCGGCATCGGGAACACCGTCTTTCAGCGCGCGCCTGATATAGAGCCCGTCGATCAGCGCCGCCGTCGCTTCGGCGACCCGGTCGGCCTCGCTTCTCGGCAGGATCCCGGCCAGCCCGCTGAGCAGATTGGAATGCAGCCGCCGCGCATAGACCTTGAGCAGCCGTCGAAGCGCTGCCGATTTCTGCGCCTCGACATAGAAGGCGAGCCAGGCGGCGATCGTTTCGGGCTGGAACTGGATGTCGGAGAAATTGACCGCGACCACCGCCGAGACGCGCTGGCGCGCCGTGCCGGCCGCGCGAAGTGCACGGCGCGTATCGGCGGTGAGCTCGCTGAGGATGTGCCGCATCGTCGCCAACAGCAATTCGTCCTTGACGCCGAAATAATGGTGGGCAAGCGCCGAGGACACGCCGGCGCGCCCGGCGATTTCCGACATCGTCACATCAAGCGAACCGCGCTCGCCGATCGCCGAGATCGTTGCATCGATTAGCGCCCTGCGGCGCAACGGCTCCATTCCGAGTTTCGGCATTCTTGCTCCGGCCTGTTGGGGCAAGATTATTTTTTATTGACGCATCAATCAACAAAAATCCGGCCTGATTTGCTGGCAAAAGCCAGGCACTATGACCAGATGATCAAGATCAAGCGATTGTGCGGTTCTGGCCCCTTCACGAAGCCGGCGGAACGGTTCATGCTTGAACAATGCTGAGGCGCGCTGCAAGTATCGCGTAGCCCGGGTCCACAGGATGGAGATCGCCATGACAGCATGCATCGTCGGTTGGGCGCATTCGCGCTTCGGCAAGCTCGAAGGCGAGACGCTGGAGGGCCTGATCACCAAGGTGGCAGTCGAGGCGCTCGATCATGCCGGCATCGGTCCGGATGACGTCGACGAGATCGTGCTCGGCCACTTCAACGCCGGGTTTTCCGCCCAGGATTTCACCGCGAGCCTGGTCCTCCAGGCAGACGACCGGCTGCGCTTCAAGCCTGCGACCCGCGTCGAGAACGCCTGCGCCACCGGCTCGGCGGCGGTCAGGCAAGGCATCCGCGCCATCGACGCCAATGCCGCCCGTATCGTGCTGGTGGTCGGCGCCGAGCAGATGACGACGACGCCCGGTCCCGAGATCGGCAAGAACCTGCTCAAGGCCTCGTATCTGCCGGAGGACGGCAACACGCCGGCAGGTTTCGCCGGCGTCTTCGGCAAGATCGCCCAAGCCTATTTCCAGCGCTACGGCGACCAGTCGGATGCGCTGGCGATGATCGCCGCCAAAAACCACAAGAACGGCGTCGACAATCCCTACGCGCAGATGCGCAAGGATTTCGGCTACGAGTTCTGCCGGCAGGAAAGCGAAAAAAACCCCTTCGTCGCCGGTCCGCTGAAGCGCACAGACTGCTCGCTGGTGTCGGACGGTGCCGCCGCGCTTGTCCTTGCCGACACGGCCACGGCGCTGAAGATGCGCCGCGCCGTCGCCTTCCGCGCCAACGAGCATGTGCAGGATTTCCTGCCGATGTCGAAGCGCGACATTCTCGCCTTCGAAGGCTGCGAGCAGGCGTGGAACCAGGCGCTGAAGCAGGCGGGCGTGACGCTCGGCGACCTGTCCTTCGTCGAGACGCATGACTGTTTCACCATCGCCGAACTGATCGAGTATGAGGCGATGGGCCTGGCAAAGCCGGGCGAGGGCGCCAAGCTGGCCCTGGATGGCGAGACGGCGAAAAATGGAAGGCTGCCGGTCAATCCGTCCGGTGGACTGAAGGCCAAGGGCCACCCGATCGGTGCCACCGGCGTATCGATGCATGTGCTGAGCGCCATGCAGCTTGTCGGCGAGGCGGGCGGCATCCAGGTGCCGGGAGCAAAACTCGGCGGCATCTTCAACATGGGCGGTGCCGCGGTCGCCAACTACGTTTCCATTCTCGACCGGATCAGATAAACCCGCCCGCATTCGCGGGAGGTGACATGGCGAATCCGGTTCTGGTCGAAGTCTTGCGCGGCGCAATCGTCGAGAGTGCTCATCGCGGCGCTGTTGCCGTCTTCGACGCCGACGGCAAGCCTGTCTGGGAGATCGGCGACACGGCACAACCGGTGTTCCCGCGTTCGGCGGTCAAGGCGATCCAGGCGCTGCCGCTGGTCGAGAGCGGCGCTGCCGATGCCTACGGCTTCGGTGATCGGGAGCTGGCGCTGGCCTGCGCCTCGCATTCCGGCGAGCCGCCACATGTCGAGCTGGCGCGCGCCATGCTGGCGAAGGCCGGCTTGGACGAGACGGCACTCGAATGCGGCGCGCATTGGCCTTCGAGCCATGGAGCGACCCTGGCACTTGCCCGCGCCGGCAGAGTGCCGAACGCGCTGCACAACAATTGTTCCGGCAAGCACTCGGGCTTTCTCTGCACCTGCGTTCACAGCGGCATCGCCCATCGTGGTTACGTCAAGGCTGGCCATGCCTCGCAGGAGATGGTGCGCGAAGCGATGCAGGCGGTGACCGGTGCTGCCCATGACGCCGATCACCGCGGCACCGACGGCTGCTCGATTCCGACCTATGCCGTGCCGCTGCGCAGCTTTGCCCTTGGCTTTGCCCGCATGGCGACAGGTGCCGGGTTCGAGCCGGTGCGCGCCCGGGCGGCGAAGCGGCTGCTTTCCGCCTGCATGGCCGAGCCGTTTTTCGTCGCCGGCACGGGCAGGTCCG
The DNA here is from genome assembly GCF_040318825.1 of Mesorhizobium sp. M1006. Taxonomy (NCBI): domain Bacteria; kingdom Pseudomonadati; phylum Pseudomonadota; class Alphaproteobacteria; order Hyphomicrobiales; family Phyllobacteriaceae; genus Mesorhizobium; species Mesorhizobium sp. M1006. The sequence goes on along the minus strand of NZ_JAMYMZ010000005.1, from coordinate 180,519 downwards.
ATGTCGCGATGATGGACGCCGCACCGGGCCGGATTTTCGTCAAGGGAGGCGCCGAAGGTGTTTTTTGTGCAGCCCTTCCGGAGCTTGGCCTTGGCATCGCGCTGAAGTGCGACGATGGCGCCGGCCGCGCCGCTGAAGTGATGGTCGCGGCCGTGCTGGCTAAGCTTTTGCAAGCCGACCAGGCGCTCGCAGCGAAACTGACCGAACAGGCAAATCCGCCTATCGAGAGCCGGATCGGCGCCAAGGTTGGCGCGCTCCGGCCGACGGCCACCTTCAACTGACGTGGTTGCGCTCGACGGTCAAATGCGCGTAGCCGGCATTGCCTGATGCGGCGAGGTCACCGGTCACTCGCTCGGCCCAGCGTTGGCCGACGATCGCGCCGTTCTGGACTCCGTCGATGACATTGTCGGAGATGATTGCCGTTCCGGCACCTTCAACCACGCTGACGGCGATGCCGGTTCCGGCCTTGCGGACGATGTTTCCCGTGGCGACCACATTGCGCATGAACGGTCCCCAGCCGATCTGCATGCCGTAGAGCGGCGCATTCTCGATGACGTTGCCGGAAACGGTGGTGTCGGCCTCGACGCTGATGCCGACGCCGAAGCCGGGCGCGTCGGCAGGGTAGGGGCCGCTGGTCGACAGATTGCGGACGATGTTGCCGGAGCACACGCCCATGCGGCCGCCCTCATTGAAATTGACGATCGAAATACCGTTCGCGGCGCCATCGACGATGTTGTTGCCGATGACGGCGCCTTCGAACGAGAATTCGGAATACACGGCCGTCTCGCCCGAACGCGAGCAGGTGTTGCCGGTGATCTGCAAATTGCTGGAAGTGTTGGCGCGGATCGCCGAGAACGCGCAGTCCGAGACAATATTGCCGGAGATGATGACGTTGCCGGCGCGGAACGCATTGATGCCGTTGCCGTTCTGGCCGGTTCCGCCGCTGCGCGCCTGGATGCGCTCGATCCGGTTGCCGCTGACGATGGTGCCGTCTTCAGCCGCCTGCCAGCGGTGCACGAGAATGCCGCCATTGGCGCAGTCGGAGACGCTATTGCCTGATATTTCCAGGCCATCGGCCTCGACCGAATAGATGCCGGCATCGGCCGCACCGGAAATCTCCAAGCGCTCGATGCGGCCCGAGGCGTGCTCGAGCGCCAGACCGTTCTTGCCGCTGCCGGTAAGCTGGCAATTGTCGACGACCAGATGGGCGATGCGGCGCAGATCGAGCAGGCCTTGCGTGTAGTCGCCCATCCAGCGTTTGCGGCCATCGAACACCAGCCCACTGAGTTCGATGTGCTCGGCCCGTTCGGCCATGATGAGATGGCCATTGCCGCCATAGACGATCCGCGATGCGCCCGGCACGCCGGACAGGCGCACGCGGCCGGGCAGCGACAGGTTGGAAACGATATAGATCCCCGGCGGCAGGAACACCGGCATGTCGCGGTCGTGCGCGTCGCGCAGCAGCTTGGTGAAAGCCTTGCTCTGATCGTCAAGCGCACCGGGCCGGACGCCGAGCTCGGTCGCGTTGATCGCGCCACGCATCGCGGCTTTCTCGATGCTTGGCAGGTTTTTCGCCGCTGCCTTGCCGAGCGAAAGCCCCATGACGGCAAAGCCGGCGGTCTGCGCAAGCAGCGTTCGTCTGTTCAACATCGGCACAGATTCCTTGCGTTCAACGGTCGCGCCGCAGGATTCGTGCCAGACAGGATCGGCCCGGATCGGCTCCGACGTCGGTTCGCCGGCTACGGCTTGTGGAGTCGTCGCGTCAGGCATAAGTTCGATAAATGAGCAGGGCTTTCACCCGCGAGGAAGACAGCGAAAACGCCATCGCCGGCATCGGCGAGCGGCCGATCAGTCATCACCGCAATCTGGTGACGGAACGCGGCCTGACGCTGATCGATGCGGAGGTGGCCGCTCTGCGCGACGAACTGGGCAGAGCCGAAAAGAGGGCCGACCGCGAGCGTATCGCGCTGGTGTCGCGTGATCTCCGCTACTGGACGGCGCGGCGCGAAAGCGCCGAGCTTTCGGTGCCGGAACCGGGCAGCGACATGGTTCGCTTCGGCATGGGCGTCACGCTGGAAAGCCACGACGGCAAGAAGGTTCACTGGAAGATCGTCGGCGAGGACGAAGCCAATCCCGCTAAGGGGACAATTTCTCATATGTCGCCGATGGCGATGGCCTTGTTCGGCAAGAAGGTCGGCGAAGTTGCCGTGGTCAATGGCAAGGAATGGGAGATCGTCAAGCTCTCCGACAGTTAGTCTTCGAGCTTGACGACATGATCGCGGAAGAACGCTGAGGCGCCGGCCTCGTCGATTTCGCCGGCGGCGACCATCATGACCAGTTGAATAATGTCCGCCTGCTCGGCTTCGATGCTCAGCCCGTTGAAATAAAGGAACAGATCGGCCGCCGCAAAAGCCGTGCGCTTGTTGCCGTCGACGAATGGATGGTTCTTGGCAATGCCGAAAAGATAGGCGGCTGCGAGTTCACAGAGATCGGGCTCGCCATAGATTTCTCTTTGCTGCGGCCTGTAAAGCGCCGACTCCAGCATTCCTTGATCGCGGATTCCCGCTGCGCCGCCGTGGAGGCGCAACTGCTCGGCGTGAAGCGCCTCCACGAACTCCCTCGAATGATGCTCGGTCATTTTGCGAGCGCGCGGTAGGCAACCTCGTACTTCTTCATCCGCTCGCGCGCGATCTTCATCTTGCGCTCGAATTCTTCGGCAGTGTCCTCGGTGCGGCGCAGGCGAAGCTCATCGCCCTCCTGGACGATGACGATGCTGTCGCCGGCCTTCAGGTTCATGCGGTCGAGAATTTCCTTCGGCAGGATCACGCCTTCGGAATTACCGATCTTGCGAATGGTCGTGTTCATGGTGAGACATCCTGTTGCAACGCTGATTATAACCAACCGTGTTTCTGTGGCAACAGACATTATAACAACAGCGCATCAGCCGACCTTAAGCAGCCGGTCCATCAGCCGCTCCGCCGCTTCGGGGATAACCGTGCCGGGCGGGAAGATTTCAGTGGCGCCTGCCTGCCGGACTGCGTCGTAATCCTGCGGTGGAATGACGCCGCCGGCGACGATCAGCATGTCGTCGCGGCCGAGCTTCTTCAGCGCATGCTTGAGTTCGGGAATAAGCGTCAAATGGCCCGCAGCCAGCGACGAGGCGCCGACGATGTGCACGTCATGCTCGACGGCCAGCCTGGCGATCTCGTCCGGAGTCTGGAACATCGGCCCGACGGTGACGTCGAAGCCTAGGTCGGCAAAGGCGGTGGCGATCACTTTCTGGCCGCGATCATGGCCGTCTTGCCCCATCTTGGCGACCAGAATGCGCGGCTTGCCGCCGGACTTTTCCTCGAACGCGACGATCTTGTCCTGCAGCCGGTCGACCACCGGATTGTCGCCGAGCGCGTTGCGATAGACGCCGGAGATCGTCTGCACCGAGGCGACATGGCGGCCGAAAACTTTTTCCAGCGCCAGCGAAATCTCGCCGACCGTGGCGTTGGCCCGTGCGGCCCGGATGGCGAATTCCAGCAGGTTTGCGTTACTCCCGGCAGCACGGGTAAGCGCATCGAGCGCGCTCTCGACAGCGGCGACGTCACGCGTGCCTTTTAGCCGCTGCAGCTTCGACAATTGCCGCGCCCTGACTTCGGCATTGTCGATCTTCAGCACGTCGACTTCGATGTCCGTGCCGGGACGGTGAGCATTGACACCGACCACGATCTGTTCGCCTGAATCGATGCGCGCCTGGGTGCGCGCGGCAGCCTCTTCGATGCGCAGCTTCGGTAGGCCCTTTTCGATCGCCGCGGCCATGCCGCCGAGGCTCTCGACCTCCTCGATATGCGCAAGCGCACGCGCCGCCAGATCATGCGTCAGCCGTTCGACATAGGCGGAGCCGCCCCACGGGTCGATGATGCGCGTCGTGCCGGACTCCTTCTGCAGGATGAGCTGTGTGTTGCGGGCGATGCGGGCCGAATGGTCGGTCGGCAGCGCCATTGCCTCGTCGAAGGAATTGGTGTGCAGCGACTGCGTATGCCCTTGAGTCGCCGCCATCGCCTCGATCGTGGTGCGGATGATGTTGTTGTAGGGATCCTGCGCCGTCAGCGACCAGCCCGAAGTCTGGCAATGGGTGCGCAGCGACAGCGAGCGCTCGTCCTTCGGCGAAAAGTTCCTCAGCATCAGGCTGGCCCACAAAAGGCGCGCTGCTCTCAGCTTCGCGACTTCCATGAAGAAATTCATGCCGATCGCCCAGAAGAACGAAAGGCGCGGCGCGAAACGGTCGATGTCGAGGCCAGCCGCGACGCCGGCGCGGGCATATTCGATACCGTCGGCAATCGTGTAGGCGAGCTCGAGGTCCGCCGTCGCTCCCGCCTCCTGCATGTGGTAGCCGGAGATCGAGATCGAATTGAACTTCGGCATGTGCTTCGACGTGTAGGAAAAAATGTCCGACACGATCCGCATCGAAGGTTTTGGCGGATAGATGTAGGTGTTGCGCACCATGAACTCTTTCAGGATGTCGTTCTGAATGGTCCCGGTGAGGTCCTTCTGCGCAACGCCCTGTTCCTCCGCCGCGACGATATAGAGCGCCATGATCGGCAGCACTGCGCCGTTCATCGTCATCGATACCGTCATCTCGTTAAGCGGGATGCCGTCGAACAGCTGGCGCATGTCGAGAATGGAATCGATGGCGACGCCGGCCATGCCGACATCGCCGGCGACGCGCGGATGGTCGCTGTCGTAGCCGCGGTGCGTGGCGAGATCGAAGGCGACCGACAGGCCTTTCTGGCCGGCGGCAAGGTTGCGCCGGTAAAAGGCGTTGGACTCTTCGGCCGTCGAGAAGCCGGCATATTGCCGGATCGTCCAGGGTTGCTGGACATACATCGTCGGATAGGGGCCGCGCACGAAAGGCGGCAGGCCTGGATAGGTATCGAGGTGCGGCAAGCCCTTGAGATCGCCCTGGTTGTAGAGATGCTTGACGGCGATTCCTTCCGGCGTCATCCGCTGGCCTTTGATCTCGACCGGCGCCCGCCGCGGCGGCGACCAGGCGATCTGGCTGAAATCCGGGATCATGGCACGGCTCCGATCGACTGATCGATGCGGATCGGAAATAGCGGCTCGCACACCGCAACGCCTTCGGTGAAGGCAGGCCGCCGCTCCGCCGCCAGCGTCTCGACCGGACGCTCGGTCTTCGACGGGTGCAGCGTCGTGCCGACGATCGCCCGTTCGCCCGCCTGGTAGGCTGCGTTGCGACGGGCGGAAGCTGCCTGGACGCGCCTCTGGATGTGGCCTTGCTCAAGGCTGGTCAGCACGCCGCCTTCCGCCTCGATCTGCTGGAACTCCTGCCAGGCCGCGGCGCAGAGCTCCGCAGTCAGCGCTTCGACGGCCCCCGAACCGCAAACCGGATCGGCGACGTGGTCGATATTGCTTTCATTGGCCATGATCAGTTGCGCGTTGCGGGCAACGCGGCGGGCAAAACCCGCGGGCAGGCCGTGCGCGATCGTGTGCGGCAGGATGGCGATCGAATCCGCGCCGCCGGCGGCAGCCGCAAAAGCGGCGATGGTGGTGCGCAGGATGTTGGTTTCCGGGTCGGCCGCCGTCATCATCCGGAAGGAGGTTTCGGCATGGACGCTGGCGCTGGAGGGCGGTATCGAGCAGGCCTCCTGGACACGCGCCCACAGCCTGCGCAACGCCCTGACCTTGGCCGTCGAAACGAACTGGTCCTGGTCGACGCTGAGCGCAAAACCGATATGCGGCGCCGCGTAGACGAGCGGCTGGCGCGCCTTCTCGAACAGCCTCAAATAGGAGACGGCCGAGGCGAGCATGGTGCCAAGCTCCTGCGCCTCGCTGGCGCCGGCATTGTGGAATACCCGCCCGTCGGCCTCCAGCAGCACGCCGGGCACACCCATCGAAAAGAAATGCGCCAGCGACTGCGGCATCGAAGCCTGCAAAGCCTCGATCGACATGCGCAGCCTGCCGGTCCCGGCAAAGATCGCGGCCGGATCGATGCCGAAGGAGAGGTTGAGCTTTGCCGGGTCGGAGCGGCGCTTGGTCAAAAACGCCACCAGCCAGTCGGCCACGGCACGGCTCCAGGGATGGGCGTCGATGCGGATCTGGATGCGGTTGAGCGGCACGCCGTCGAGCACGCCCTCCAGCGCCTCCGCCGTCCTCGGCAAGCCATAGCCGAAGGCGTTCGGCGCACCCTCGAAGACAAGCGACAGTCCGGTGGCACCCTGCGCGACGTCTTCCAGCGCCTGCGCACTGGCGCGGCCTATGTCCGGATCGTCGATGCGCTGGCTGACGATCCACGGTGATCCCGGGTTGGCGCGCACGACAGGCTCCGCCGTGACCGAACGCTCGTAGAGCGGCTCGATGCGGATGGCGTCGTCTGTATGCGAGACGAGCTTTTCCTCGAAGGACCCGCCGGCCAGCGCCTTCTCCGCCAGCGCCAGCCATCGTTGCCGGTCGGCGTTCGGAAGTTCGGCATCCTGGGTCAAGGCACCGGCGCCCATCGGTTCTCCTCGTTCTAGCGGCCGCAGCGGCCGACTATGTCAGTCTACGGTCCCCGGCCCGATATCACAATGCAGCACACATGCCGTGCAACGCGCCTTCCGTGATGGTGACCGTCAACCGATTGCCAAACATGGGCAGGTTCCGCAAGCTCCAAAGGCCATTTTCGACAACGCCCATTGTCGCTGCGCAATGGCCTCACTATACCTGCGGCGGGGCTCCCTTTTCTTCAAGGGATCAGGGCATTCAACCCTATAGGTTTGCGGAGACCGGACACATGGCCGACGATACCAGTATCTTCATAGGGGCCAGCCGCAAGCCGGACGACAGCTATCAGCGGCCCGAACAGCTTTTGCTGCAATATGGCAATCGTCACGGCCTGGTCACCGGCGCGACCGGCACCGGCAAGACGGTGACCCTGCAGATATTGGCCGAGGGTTTCTCAAATGCCGGCGTGCCGGTATTCTGCGCCGACATCAAGGGCGACCTGTCGGGTATCGCCATGATGGGCACAGCGCAGGATTTCCTGGTCAAGCGGGCCGAGCAGGTCAAGCTCGATCCCTATGAATTCCAGGAATTCCCGGTCATCTTCTGGGATCTGTTCGGCGAGCAGGGCCACCCGATCCGCGCCACCATCTCGGAGATGGGCCCACTGCTTCTGTCGCGGTTGATGAACCTTTCCGAGGCGCAGGAAGGCATCATGAACATCGCCTTCCGCATCGCCGACGAGGAAGGCCTTCTGCTGCTCGATTTGAAGGACCTGCAGTCACTGCTGGCCAATATCGCCGACCGCGCCGAAGAGATCGGCGCCCGCTACGGCAATGTGACGAAGCCTTCGGTCGGCGCGATCCAGCGCACGCTGCTGGTCCTGGAGCAGCAGGGCGCTGCCAATTTCTTCGGCGAGCCGGCATTGCGGATATCCGACATCATGCGCACCACGCGCGATGGACGCGGCGCCATCAGCGTGCTCGCCGCCGACAAGCTGATGATGAATCCCAGGCTCTATGCGACGTTCCTTCTGTGGCTGATGTCGGAACTGTTCGAGGAACTGCCGGAAGTCGGCGACCCGGACAAGCCGAAGCTGGTCTTTTTCTTCGACGAGGCACACCTTCTGTTCGACGACGCCCCGAAGGTGCTGATCGACCGCGTCGAACAGGTGGTCCGACTGATCCGTTCGAAGGGCGTCGGCGTTTATTTCGTCACGCAAAATCCGCTGGATATCCCTGAAACAGTGCTGGCTCAGCTCGGCAACCGGGTGCAGCACGCACTTCGTGCCTATACGCCGCGCGAACAGAAGGCCGTCAAGACGGCGGCCGAGACGTTCAGGCCCAATCCCGATTTCGACTGCGCAACCGTTATCACGCAGCTCGGCACCGGCGAGGCGCTTGTCTCGACGCTGGAAGCCAAGGGCGTGCCGTCCATGGTGCAGCGAACGCTGATCCGCCCGCCATCGTCGCGGCTTGGCCCGATCGCGCCCGACGAGCGCCGCAAGCTGATCACTGAGAGCCCGGTTGCCGGACAATACGACCAGACCATCGACCGCGAATCGGCTTTCGAGATGCTGCAGAAGAAGGCCAGGGACGCCCAGGAGGCACAGGCGCAGCAACAGGACCCAGGCCGTTCGCGCTGGACCATTCCCGGCTTCGGCAATGACGATCCCCAGCCGACCGGCGGCCGCCGCGCGCCGCGCCCCTCCAACCGCCAGACGGTGGCGGAGGCGGCGATCAAATCAGTCGTGCGCTCGGTCGGGTCGTCGGTCGGACGGGCGATCGTCCGCGGGATTTTGGGGAGCTTGTCTAGGGGCAGGTGAGGGGCATCGGACCCGAAGGCGGGCGTCAGTGTTGGTAATTCTGTCCTGGCATCAAGCGCCAGTAGCCAGATCTGGAGGACAGCGGACGGCGGCTAGGCGCCGATTGTGTTGAAGAAGTCGACTGATGACAGCGTGTTCGTTTGTCGCCATTTGAGGATGTTCGAAGGCCAGGGCTCTCACGCCGGTTTCGGCATCCGCACCGGGATCAGCTTGGCCAGTTTCCGGAGGTTCTGGGCGGCTGCTGCCAGGTGGAACTCGTCTCGGGCGCCATTCGGTCCCCGTAGTCGCAGGCGATCGAGTTTCAGGATGCGTTTGAGATGCGCAAACAGCATCTCGACCTTCTTTCGCTCGCGGCGCGAGGTCACATAGGTGTCGGTGGCGGCGATATCACGGGCCATGTCGCGCGCACCCTCGTGGATGGAGCGCAGGATCTTGCGGGCTGGAGCGTTCGGACAGCATCGAGGTTTGAGAGCGCAGGCGTCGCAGTCGAGCTTGCTGGCGCGGTAGCGCATGAAGCCCTCGTCGTCGACACCCTCGCGGGGTGAGGCGAAGCGCCGACGATACTGCCTGAGTTCCTTGCCGCCTGGACAAGTGTAGAGGTCGCGCCTGCGATCATAGCTGAATTCTGCCCGCTCGAAGGTCCCATCGCGACGCTCCGACTTGTCGAAGACCGGGATGTGCGGCTCGATCCCGCGCTCGTGCACGAGCCAACCCAGCATCTCGGCCGAACCGTACGCGCTGTCGGCGGCCAGCCGCTCCGGATAGAGATTGAAGCGATCCTGGACGCGCTCGATCATGGTACGTGCCGCACCGACCTCCGCCTGCCGGATTGCGCGGCTCGCCTCGACGTCCACGATGACGGCGTGGTTCAGGTCGATCAGATAGTTGGTGGCATAGGCAAAGAAGGCATGCCCCTTCATCGCTCCGGTCCACTGCGCCGCTGGGTCGGACCTCGACACGAACTTCGGCTTCACCTCGCTGGCTGCACCCCACCCGGCATCGTCCAACGTGTCGAGATACTCCTGTACCGAGCGGCGTGTTGCCGCCATCGTCTCCCAGTCGACCTGCTCCGATCCATCGGCTGAGCGCTGCTTGTTCGCGTCCGCTCTGATGAGGCTGGCATCGACGGCGAAGCCCTCGTTGCCGACGAGACCTTCTTCGATGCAGCGGCGAACCGTAGTCTCGAACAACTCGCGCAGCAGATCGCTGTCGCGAAAGCGGCCGTGCCGGTTCTTGGAGAAAGTGGAATGGTCCGGGACATCACCCTCCAGGCCAAGCCGGCAAAACCAGCGATAGGCGAGATTCAGATGTACTTCCTCGCAGAGCCGGCGCTCGGAGCGGATGCCGAAGCAGTAGCCGACGATCAGCATCCGGATCATCAGTTCCGGATCGATCGAGGGCCGGCCGATCTCGCTATAGAACGGCCGCAGATGCGAGCGCAGTTCAGACAGGTCGACGAACCGGTCAATCGAGCGAAGCAGATGGTCTGATGGCACGTGACGTTCGATGCTGAACTCGTAGAACAGCGCTTCCTGCATCACGGTCCGCTCGCCCATCATCGACTCAATCTCCTTTTCCCAAGGAGACTGAATCAGATGGGATATTCGGCTTGAGCCCCATCTTCGACGGTGATGGACGGAGGTGCTGCGCTCCGAGCTGATGATAGAACGTGGTCTGCAGCTACAGCCACAAGCATCAGGAAAGGAAACGCAGCATGAAGCATTATGCCGGATTGGATATCTCGGTAAAAGAGACCGCCGTTTGCATTGTCGATGAAACTGGCAAGATCTGCCGCGAGGTCAAGGTGGTCAGCCACCCCGACGACCTCACCGCGGTTCTGAAAGGTCCCGCCTTGCGCATCGAGCGGATCGGGCTCGAGGCCGGACCGTTGTCGCAATGGCTGTTCGAAGGCCTGGCCAAGGCCGGTTTGCCGGCAATCTGCATCGAGACCCGACACACCAAGGCATTCCTCAAGGCGCGGCCGAACAAGACGGATCGCAATGATGCGCGCGGCATCGCACAGATGATGCGCGTCAACCTGTTCCGCCCGGTGCATGTCAAGACGCTGACGAGCCAAAAGCGCCGCGCGCTGCTGACGGCGCGCAAGAGCTGTCACTGGTGGCGTCTGCACACACGTGCGGCAAAGTCCGCCTCAACGTAAGCATCAAATCCAAAGGCGGGCACGGGCAAGCCGACGCTCGGCAAAACCAGCAGGAGCCGTGAGCAATCCCGCCCCTGTGCTTTCGATCAGCTCAGAAGATCGAGTTTGTGATCGATTTTATCGGGCCGAGCAGGATCGATCCTTCCGGCACGCCGGCGTCGATCGGAATGGCTTTGCGGTTTGCTGTCGCCACCATCGGCTGACCGATGTCGGCCGTCACCACGACCGGGGTCTTGTTCGGCACTCGGTCGTAGAGATCGATAATGTCCTGGTTCATCAGGCGCACACAGCCCGACGACACCGACTTGCCGATCGACCGCCATTCCGGCGAACCGTGCAAGCGGTAGAGCGTGTCCTGGTTGCCCTGGAAGAGATAAAGCGCCCGCGCGCCAAGCGGGTTCTTGAGCCCGCCGGGCATGCCGCCATTGTCGGCGCTGTACGGTCTTAGTTCGGGCTGGCGGGTGATCATTTCGTCCGGCGGCGTCCATTTCGGCCATTTCTGCTTCCATTGGACCACGGCATCGCCCGACCATTCGAAGCCGGCGCGGCCGAGGCCGACGCCGTAGCGGATCGCCTGGCCCCCCGGGCGCACCAGATAGAGGAAGTGATTGGTGGTGTCGACGACGATGGTGCCCGGCTGCTGCCCGGTCGGATCGTCCACGATCTGCCGCAGGAACTGCGGGTCGATCTTGTCGACCGGTATGGCCGGCAGCTCGAAGCCGCCATCCGACATCGGCCCATACATCGTCACATAGTCGCCGAGCGCCGGCTCGACATAGGTCGGCGGCGGTGGCTCGACCGGTTGTTGCGACAGCGTGGTGCAACTGGAGACCGCGACCGAGGCGGCGCCAAGCGCTGCTGCGTTGAGAAAACCGCGACGGCTCAGGCGCAGAGAGGACGATGGTGGTGTGAACATGATTGCCTTTTTTAAGTCTCAAATCGCAACAAAGCATGAATACGCCCGGTTGCGCGCGGTTGCCCGAGCAATGCCCGGCGCGATAGGCGGTTCCAATTCTGGCCGCAGGGTGGACAAACAAAGGCAAAGCTGTGACTGGATCGTCACTGTTGCGCCGAGGCAACATGTCCGGCCGTCAAACCCCGGCGACCAGACCTTCAAGGGACGGCAGGATCAGGGCCGGTGGAAAATCCCGGTATTCCTCTGGCTGATTGGCGCGGTTGATCCACACCGTCCTGAAGCCGAATTTGGTGGCGCCGGCGACGTCCCAGCGGTTGGATGACTGGAAAGAGACAGCGCCCGGATAGAGGCGCCAGCCCGTGGTGACCATGTCGTAGACCGACGGATCGGTCTTGAAGCGCCTGACGCTGTCGACGGAAAAGACGTCGTCCAGGACCTGGTCGAGCGCGGCGGATTTGACGGCCGCTTCCAGCATCTCAGGCGAACCGTTGGACAGGATCGCCAGCCTTGCTCCCGATGCCTTGAGCGCCTTGAGCACGGCCGGCACCTCCGGATAGCAGTCCAGCCGCCAATAAGCCTCGAGCAGCTTCGCCCTCAGCCCGGCATCCGCGGATGGAACCTTGCGCAGGGCGAAGTCGAGCGCCTGCTCGGTGAGCTGCCAGAAATCGGCGTAGGCCCCCATCAGCGTCCTGACCCAGGAATATTCCAGCTGCTTGGCGCGCCAGATATCGGACAGCAACTGGCCGTCCGGCCCGATCTGGTCGGCGTGACGGCGCACGGCCGCATGCACGTCGAACAGCGTGCCATAGGCGTCGAAAACGTAAGCCGCGAACTGCATTCGACAGTTTTGAGGCCGCGTAAGGCAAGGCGCAAGCGCTGATTGCAGTCCGCCAGCCCGCTGGCCTCAACAAATCTCAGCCAAGCCGGTTGACGGCGGCCGCCAAAGCATCTTCCAATGCGCCGCAACAAGCATCGAACGGAACCTGGCAATGACACTGGCGACTGCGGCGCAATCCGCGACATGGACCTTCGTCGACGGCGACTGGTACGAGGGCAATGTTGCCATTCTAGGGCCGCGCAGCCACGCCATGTGGCTCGGCACCAGCGTGTTCGACGGCGCCCGCTGGTTCGAGGGCGTCGCTCCCGATCTCGATCGCCATGCAGCGCGGGTAAATGCCTCGGCGATCGCGCTCGGCCTGAAGCCGACGATGAGCACCGACAGGATCGTCGGGCTGACCTGGGACGGGCTGAAGAAGTTCGACGGCAAGACGGCGGTCTACATCAGGCCGATGTATTGGGCCGAGCATGGCGGCTATATGGGCGTGCCGGCCGACCCGGCCTCGACGCGTTTTTGCCTTTGCCTCTATGAATCGCCGATGATCTCGCCGGCGGGTTTTTCGGTGACGGTGTCGCCGTTCCGGCGCCCGACCATCGAAACCATGCCGACCAATGCCAAGGCCGGCTGCCTTTATCCCAACAACGGCCGGGCCATCCTCGAAGCCAAGATGCGCGGCTTCGACAATGCGCTCGTGCTCGACATGCTGGGCAATGTCGCCGAGACCGGCACGTCGAATATTTTTCTGGTCAAGGACGGCCATGTCCTGACGCCGGCGCCGAACGGCACCTTCCTTTCCGGCATCACCCGCGCGCGCACCATGGCCCTGCTTGGCGAATACGGGTTCACGACGACGGAAAAGACGCTGTCGATCCGCGATTTCCTCGAGGCGGACGAAATCTTCTCGACCGGAAACCACTCGAAAGTCGTGCCGGTCACCCGTATCGAGGATCGCAATCTACAGCCGGGACCGGTGGCCAAGAAGGCGCGCGAACTCTATTGGGAATGGGCGCATTCGACTTCGCCCGGCTGACCCGCTAAAAAGCGGCCGGCGCTTCGTTTCCGGAGTTGTTCCAGACCAATCCAGTCCTATGTTAGTCCGGTATCGACACCGGATTTTTCCACGAGGGAGTACGACCGATGGCTTTTGAATTGCCCGCCTTGCCCTATGATTACGAGGCTTTGCAGCCTTATATGTCCAAGGAAACGCTGGAATATCATCACGACAAGCACCACAAGGCCTATGTCGACAACGGCAACAAGCTGGCCGCCGAGGCGGGCATGGGCGATTTGTCGGTCGAAGAGGCCGTCAAACAGTCCTTCGGCAAGAATGCGGGCCTCTTCAACAATGCCGCCCAGCACTACAATCACATCCATTTCTGGAAATGGATGAAGAAGGGCGGCGGTGGCAACAAGCTGCCGGGCGCATTGCAAAAGGCGGTCGACAGCGATCTTGGTGGCTATGACAAGTTCAAGGCCGACTTCATCGCCGCCGGCACCACCCAGTTCGGTTCGGGCTGGGCCTGGGTCTCGGTCAAGGACGGCAAGCTGGCGATCTCGAAGACGCCGAATGGCGAGAACCCGCTCGTCCATGGCGCGACGCCGATCCTCGGCGTCGATGTCTGGGAACATTCCTATTACATCGATTATCGCAACGCCCGGCCGAAATATCTCGAAGCCTTCGTCGACAGTCTCATCAACTGGGACTATGTGCTCGAGCTCTACGAAAAGGCCTGATCCGTTCCAGAAAAGCCCCGGCAGAACCGGGGCTTTTCTTTTTCAGCATCAGAACGACAGCTGCAAAAATTTCACGCAAGCGTGAGGCGAAGCGTCGGAATTTTTAAGCCATCCTTGCCGTTTGTCATCGGGGTGGGACCGCATCCTGAACTGCCTTCAACATGGAGCCAAGTGAATGAGAAAGCTTATCCTCGCCATCTCGATGCTCGCCTTCGCTGGTTCGGCGGCATTTGCCGACCCGGTAGCCGACCGGCAGGCCCTGATGAAGGAACGTGGCAAGATCGCCGCCGGCTTGTCGAAAGTGGTCAAGGGCGAGACGCCCTACGACGCAGCTTCGGTGCTGACGGCGTTGCAGGCACTGCAGGTCAATGCCGAGAAATTCCATGCCGGCGTCGACACGCTTTTCCCGGCCGGCAGCGACACCGGCGACACCACGGCGTCCCCAAAAATCTGGCAGGACATGGCCGGCTTCAAGACGGCTGAAGGCAAGTACCTCGCCGACGTCAAGGCGGCGGTCGCCGCAGCACCTGCGGATGCCGACGCGTTGAAGGCGCAGTTCAACACCATTGGCGGCGGCTGCGGCAACTGCCATCAAAACTACCGGGTAAAAAAAGGCTGATAGCGGGCAATGCGCTTGCTGAAGAAATTTGTCGGCGCCGCCCTCGTTCTGGGCGGCGCGGCCGCGATTGCCGGCTGGTTGCTGTCGGCTCCGGTCAGGCTCGATGCCGCAACGCTGGCTGAGCTTGGTCCCGGCGACGCCGCCAGGGGCAAGCGCATCTTCTACGCCGGCGGCTGCACATCCTGTCATGCCAAGCCCGGCTCGCAAGGCGACGCCCGCCTTCGGCTGGTCGGCGGCCTTGAGCTCAAGACGCCGTTCGGCAGCTTCGTGCCGCCGAACATATCGCAGGATACCAGGGACGGCATCGGCGCCTGGTCGGTCGAGGATCTTGCCAACGCCATGCTGAAGGGCGTGTCGCCGTCGGGCGAGCATCTCTATCCGGCATTTCCCTATGCTTCCTACGCGCGCATGAAGCCGGCCGACATTGCCGATCTCTATGCATTCCTGAAGACGTTACCCGCGGTCGCCGGCAAGGCGCCCGCCAATTCGCTGGCATTTCCCTTCAACGTCCGACGCGGTCTTGGCTTGTGGAAGCTGCTCTATTTGAGTGACCAGCCGGTCGTTTCCTTTCCCGACGGCACACCGGATCCGGTGTTGACAGGCCGCTATCTGGTCGAAGGCCCCGGCCATTGCGGCGAATGCCACACGCCGCGGGATCTTGCCGGCGGCACCAGCAAGAGCCAATGGCTGGCAGGTGCGGCCGCCGCCGAAGGCAGCGGCATCGTGCCGAACATCACGTCGGGCGAGGGCGGCATCGCCGACTGGTCCGAAGCCGACATCGCCAACTATCTCGAAACCGGCTTTACGCCGGATTTCGATACGGTCGGCGGCGCTATGGTCGACGTGCAGCGGAACATGGCCGTGCTGACCCCGGAGGACCGCTCGGCGATCGCCGCCTACCTGAAAGCCGTGCCGCCGCATCCCAACGGCTATCCGGCGCGCAAGAAGCCGGCGAGCTGACAGCTGTTGCGTCAGCGGTCGCCGAGAAAGTCGAAGCCGGTTTCGAAGAAGTGATTGTAGTCGCAGGTCATTTCCTCGCCGGGCGCAATGTCGCGCAAGGCATAGGTCTCCTCCGGTTGCGAGACGTCGCAATTCGGGTCGTCGGCATGGTTCATGTAGCGCGCATCGTCGGCCTCGAAGACGATGTAGTTCGGGTCGCGCCGGTCCGGATAGGCGTAGCGGTCGAGATAGGCTTTGACCGGCCCGGTTTCCCGCTCATAGGTCTCCACCTCGATGCGCCGGTCGTATTTAGGGTCGAGCTTCCAGACCAGCGTGCCGCGGGCAATGTGGTTCTTGGCAAAGACGCCGATGCCCTGGATGGGCGATTTGTCGAGATAGACATCGACGAGCAACATGGCAGATCCCTGCGTGATTGAGTGTTGGCGGCGACCGTGAAAAGGCCGCGCACTGGGTAGCGCGCGGCCTTTGCAATTGCGAGCGGAAAATCAACTGTGCCTGCCTAGTATCCGAAGCCTCATACGGCGTCGCTTGTCGAGACCCTAGCGCTGTTGCAGCGCCAGCCGGATGCCCAAGGCGCAATAGATGCCGCCGACAGCCTTGCCTTGCCATCTCAGCACCGTCGGGTTTCGGCGCAGGAATGCACCGAGGCCGCCCGCACCCACGGCGAAAACCACCGTGCTGGCGAGGCCCAACAGAACAAAGATGACGCCCAATATCGCCAGTTGAAGCATCACCGATCCGTTTTCAGGCCGCACGAACTGCGGAAGAAATGCGAGGAAGAAAAGCGCGGTCTTGGGATTGAGAACCTCGGTCAAAACAGCCTGCCGAAATGCTTTGGCAGCGGGGATCGCGAGTGCGCCGGCGGCCGGATAGGCCGGCGTTTTCTCGATGATCGCGCGAATGCCGAGATAAATGAGGTAGGCTGCGCCGATGTACTTCACGATGCTGAAAAGCGCCGCCGACGTGGCAATGATCGCCGAAATGCCGACGATCGCCATGAAGGTGTGAACCACGTCGCCGGCCGCGATCCCCGCGCCGGTCGCGATGCCAACCCTGGTTCCGGAACTAGTAGCCCGCGCCACGGTCAGAAGGGTGGCCGGACCCGGGATGAAGACAAAGCCAAGCACAACCGCGACATAAGCTATCAACGTGGCGAGATCGATCATTGGTGGGCTCCGCAACTCTCACCGCCAATGAAGCCACGTCGCGGAACGGAAGGCAATGACCGCTCATCCGCCGATGTTCACGCCGCAAGCTCGGCCTTGCCTGTCACCTTGAGCGCGAAGGCGTAGGTGAAGGCGATTTCCTCCAGTCTTGAAAACCGGCCGGAGGCGCCGGCATGGCCTGAATCCAGGTTGATCTTGAACAGCACCGGATTTTCACCCGTCTTGCGGTCGCGCAGCCGCGCCACCCATTTGGCCGGCTCCCAATAGGTTACGCGCGGGTCGGTCAGGCCGGCCAGTGCCAGGATCGGCGGATAGTCGAGTGCGGCGACATTGTCGTAGGGCGAGTAGGCGGCGATCGTCCGGTAATCCTCCGCCGACGCGATCGGATTGCCCCATTCCGGCCATTCCGGCGGCGTCAGCGGCAAGCTGGCGTCGAGCATGGTGGAGAGCACGTCGACGAAGGGAACCTCGGCGACGATTCCGCCGAAGCATTGCGGCGCCATGTTGGCGACCGCGCCCATCAGCATGCCGCCGGCCGAACCGCCTTGCGCAACGATGCGGTCATGCTGCGTATAGCGTTCGGCGACGAGGTGGTGGGCGGCAGCGACAAAATCGGTGAACGTGTTCATCTTGTTCACCCGCTTGCCGTCGTCGTACCAGCCATAGCCCTTGTCCTTGCCGCCGCGAACATGGGCTATCGCGTAGACAAAGCCGCGGTCGACCAGCGAAAACAGATTGGTGTTGAACGCGGCCGGCACGGTGATGCCATACGAGCCGTAGCCGTAAAGCAGGCAAGGGGCGGACCCGTCGAGCGGTGTGTCGCGGTGATGGAGGAGCGAGATCGGCACCAGTTCGCCGTCGGCGGCAGGCGCCATCAGCCGGCGCGTGACGTAGTGCTCCGGGTCGTGGCCGGACGGCACTTCCTGGGTCTTGAGCAGCACCCGCTCGCGGGTGCGCATGTTGTAATCGAAGACCTGCGCCGGGGTCGTCATCGACGAATAGGAAAAGCGCATGATCTCGGTGTCGTATTCGTAGGAGCCGGACAGGCCGAGCGAGAAGGCTTCCTCGTCGAAGGAGATCAGGTGCTCCTCGCCGCTCTTGCGGTCGCGTACGACGATGCGCGGCAGGCCTTCCTTGCGCTCGAGCCGGACCATGTGGTCCTTGAAGCCGATCACCGAAAGGATCAGCCGGCCCGCTTCGTGCGGCACCAGTTCCTGCCAGTTGGCGCGCACCGGATCGTGGGCCGGCGCCGTCATGATCTTGAAGTCCTTGGCGCCGTCGGCATTGGTGAGGATGAAGAAGATGTCGCCGCCTTCCTCGAGTTCGTACTGCAGGCCGGTCTGGCGCGCCGCAACCAGCTTCGGCTCTGCGAACGGATCGTTGGCGCTCATGATGCGGTATTC
This sequence comes from Mesorhizobium sp. M1006, assembly GCF_040318825.1. NCBI lineage: Bacteria > Pseudomonadati > Pseudomonadota > Alphaproteobacteria > Hyphomicrobiales > Phyllobacteriaceae > Mesorhizobium > Mesorhizobium sp. M1006. The sequence goes on along the minus strand of NZ_JAMYMZ010000005.1, from coordinate 162,411 downwards.
CGAGGTCTCATGATCGTTGATGCCGATCATGATCCACTCGTTGGAGCGCGTGCCGCCGACATCCATGAAAAAGCCGGGATCGGTCTCCTCGTAGATCAGCCGGTCGTTTTCAGGACCGTCGCCAAGCGCATGGAACAGCACTTTGGAAGGACGGTGGTTGGGGTCGAGGCGGGTGTAGAAAAAACCGTCATTGCCGGCATCCCACACACCGCCACCGCCGGTGTCCGGGACCCTGTCCGCCAGATCGTTGCCGCCGGCCAGATCGCGGACGCGCAGCGTGTAGAATTCGGAACCCTTGTCGTCGAAGGCCCAGAGCAGCTTGCTGTGGTCGTGCGAATGATCGACGCCGCCCAGGCGGAAATAGGGCTTGCCCTCGGCCTCGGCATCGCCGTCGAGCAATATCTGCTTGTCGCCGCCGTCACGCGCCGTGCGGAAATAACGCGGCTGCTGGCCGCCAAGCTTGAAGGAGGAGCCGTAGGCGTAAGGTCCGTCCTTCATCGGCACGGAAGAATCGTCTTCCTTGATGCGTCCCTTCATTTCCGCGAAAAGCTGCTTCTGCAGTTGGACGGTATCGGCCATCAGCGCCGCCTGGTAAGCATTCTCGGCTTCGAGGTGGGCGCGGATTTGGCCGTCGAGCAGGGACGGATCCCTGAACATCTCTTGCCAATTGGCGGCCCTCAGCCAGGCATAATCGTCCGTCCGCGTTATGCCGTGATGCGTGTCGAAGATCGGCCGCTTCTCCGGCTGCGGCGGCGTGGCGGTCGGAAACACTGGGGTTCTGGTCATTGCGTCTCGCTGTGGAAGCTACTTGAATGGCGAATGAACACGCCGAGCGCGGGTTCAAGGGCTATGATCTATCGTCGTGGTGGCTCGAGAGGACGGCTGGAGGAGCGGATAACGAATATTTCTTCTCGGACTGCCGCGGTTCTCGCCGTCGCTGCGATGACCCTGCCAGTGCCGGTCAATCTCATGCAACTGCCTTCGCGGCTTGGCAAGTGGCCGATATGGCTGGGTCTACGGAAATACATTACCCCATTTCAATGACACAGCGCACCGCTCCGGCGACGGCTCGCGAGCAACAGTAACGCTTCGCAACCTATGATTTTACTGAATCCGCCGATCACCCTGGCTGTAATGCCGCCGGCAGGGTCAAGCATCGAACTCTATTTACGTGCTGCCGTTTGTGTAATGGCTGCTTGCCGCCGCGTCAGTCGATACTGGTCTGACCAGAAAAAACGGCAAAGTTACACTTTGCACGAAAGAGTGAAGCTGAATGAGGAATATTTGACTTGTATCGCTGAATAGACCGCAAGAAGCGAATTGACTTACTTGACGCCCAGGCTCATTAAGATGCCGCGACGCGAATCGCGGAGGCTTTTTCCTGCACAAGTTCGCGCGATGCCCTGCCTGCCAAAAATAGGGCGTAGACAGAAACAATTCTCGTTGGGACCTGAACGCCATGGATATTACCGAAACACCTTCCAGAAACAGTGACGCGCTGATCGAGCTCACCGCCGATGTGGTGGCTGCCTATGTCAGCAACAATCCCGTACCGGTCGGCGAACTGCCGAACCTTATCGCCGATGTTCATGCCGCTCTCGGGCGTGTCGGCGGGGCCGCCGAGCAGCCGCCTGCCGACAAGCAGAAGCCGGCGGTAAATCCGAAGCGGTCGGTGCATGACGACTACATCATCTGTCTCGAAGACGGCAAGAAGTTCAAGTCGCTCAAGCGTCACTTGATGACCCACTATGATCTGACGCCCGACCAGTATCGTGAAAAGTGGAACCTGGACCCAAGCTATCCGATGGTTGCGCCCAATTACGCGGCCGCCCGTTCGCAGCTCGCCAAGAAGATGGGTCTCGGCCGCAAGCGCAAGGGACGCTGACAAGCGGCTCTTCCGGTTTGATACTCAAACGGCGCCTACAGGCGCCGTTTTGTATTATGGGGTCAAGGTCGAACCCGCCATGCTGCCGGCAACTGCCGTGCGGTCAGGCGGTCTGCTTCAACGCTGCCTCGGCGTCACGCTTGATGCGCTTGACCATCGAGCGAAGACCATTGGCGCGCTGCGGCGACAGGTGCTCGTCAAGTCCGAGCGCCTTCAATGTGGCCTCTGCGTCGGTCCTCTGGATTTCGCTGGCCGGCCGTCCCGAAAATAGCGCCAGCATGATGGCGACCAGGCCGCGCACGATATGGGCGTCGGAATCGCCCTTGAAGGTGATAACGGGGTCGACACCCCCGCCTTGCTCGGTGGTCAGCCAGACCTGGCTGACGCAGCCGGGCACCTTGTTGGCTTGCATGCGTTGCTCGTCGGGAAACGGCGGCAGCGCTTCACCCAGTTCAATCACATAGCGATAGCGGTCTTCCCACTCGTCGAGCAGGGAAAAGTCGTCGCGGATGGTCTGGATCGTCGGCGTCATGCCCCTGGATATAGTCATCCGGCGCTGCCACGTCACGGAAAAAGAGGAGAAATGCCGCAGGCGCCGGGCATGGGGAGCCTTGCGGTCCGGCGATGAATTCGGCCGAAACAGTCTCAGTTCTTCGCCGGCAAGTGCAGTTTCGCCGGCAGATCGACTTTCGCCGGCAAGACGATTTCCCCGGGCACGCTGCCGGTAGTCGTCACTGTATCGGGTTCAGCGGCCTTGTCGTCCAGCATGGCAGCCGCGATCTTGGCGGTCTCCCGGGCCCGGGCGGTGATGGTATGCATTGCCGATTTGCCGGTCTCGCACACGTCCGGCTTGCGCTCGCAGATACCGGCGATGTCGCCGACGGCTTCGCGCGCCGCAAACAGCGCCTGGAGCGGCCCGACGCTTTCGCGGCCCGCATCATCGGCGCCGACACCCAGCGGCAGCGCCAGAAGCACCAGCGAAAACCAGAAAGCAGCTCTTATCAGAAAGCCCATCTGTCTGTCCTTTATGACGGTCATGCCTCCGAACCGCACGACCCTTGTACCGCGATACTGACACAGACGCGCAAAGGACGGCTTGTCCCGAAAGCAACAGTTTTCCTTAAATTTTAGGTAGATTCGAAACGAAGCGTTTTGAAGTTCATTTGCCTCGAACGGCTCAGATTTTATTCAGCAAATGATAACCATCCAACCTATTGTTTTTCGTGGTCATTTTCTTAATCGGCGACAGTTTGATGCCATCGGTCGTAGGTGCAGGCGCGAGCGGTCCGGATAACGCTCCGTTTACTATGGCGGCAATTGCCCCGGTTTTTCTCCGCCGGTATCCCGATATTTGCAGCCTGCCGGGGGACGATCGGCCCAGCCTTATCCATTCCTTAAACGCTGGATGCGAGTTTCGGATCGACAAAAGCCGCCTGCAAAGCAGGGCCGTTCACGACCGGGTGCGTTGAGTTGAGTGCGATCAAGGCCAGATACGCCGAGTTGCCGGGCGCGATAGCCGCCGGTTGCGAACGGATGGTTCATCCGTCCGTGCTCGGCCAGAGCGATCGTCGCCGCCACAGCCGGTTCATTGGCGTCATGCTGGCGGCTCCTTTCTTCAGCGCGGGTGCAGCGGTGACGCTGGTCACGTCGGGCATGGGCGCCGCCTTGACTGTGGCTGCGATTTTTGCGGCGTTTGGCCTTTGCTGGTTCGCCGCCCTGCTGGTGGCGGCATCGGGCAAGATGACCCTGGCCGGCCAACTCGCCTTGGTCGTCGGCAGCGTTGCCCTCGGTGCCCTTATCGCTGCCGCCGGCGGTGTGGCCTCGCCGGTTGCCTTGCTTGCGGTAGCGCTGCCGTTTGAAGCCTGGTGGATCGGCCAGTCGCGCCGTGCCGTGATCTGGGGCGCCATATCGGCCCTGGTCGCAGTCTTGCTGCAGCCTTTCGCCGGTTCGGTCTTGCCGCTCGGCCAGACCGAAATCGCCGCATGGCACTGGCTGGTACCACTGGCCTGGGCACTCACGCTCATTCCGCGTATCGCTCCGCTTCGCGGCGCCGCCAACGCACAGCTCGATCCGGCCGGCAGCCACCGGCTCGAAGACCTCATCGACGCCGTCGTGCTGCGAATCGCGGCGCATGGCGAGGTTCTGGACGTCTCGGCTAAGGCACGCACTATGCTGCGGCTGCCGCCGGAGCTGCTTTTCGGCACCGGACTTTTCGATCGCATCCATCTGTCCGACCGCGTCCCGTATCTCAGTGCGCTGGCCGATATGCGCGATGGCGACCTGTCGACCCGGCTCGACCTTCGCGTAAGGTTGCCGCAGAGCAGCGGCGTGACGGCCGACAATTACCGGCCGTTCTCGCTCGAGATGATGCGCGCGCCGGGGCAGGAGACTGTCTTCACGCTTCTTCTGCGCGAGAACGACGAACTGGCCGGACTGCGCCAGGAGCTTGCCGCTGCCAATGAGGCGGCTGCCTCCGCCGAGGTGGCGAAAGGACGCTTCCTTGCCGTCGTCAGCCATGAGTTGCGCACCCCGCTCAATGCCATCATCGGCTTTTCCGACATGTTGCTGCACGAGATGTTCGGCAGCTTCAAGGATCCGCGCCAGAAGGAATATGTCGGGCTGGTCAGGGATTCTGGCCAGCACCTGCTTGCCGTCGTCACCTCGATACTCGACGTATCACGGATCGAATCGGGCGCTTACGCGACCGAACCGGAACCGTTCCGCTTCCGCGAAGCGGTCGAGATGTGCCAATCGATGATGCGGCTGCAAGCCGAGGCAAAGGCCATCGATCTGCAGGCCCAGATCGCGCCGGACGCAGGCGAAATAAATGCCGACCGTCGCGCCGTGCAGCAGATCCTGATCAATCTCGTCTCTAACGCGATCAAGTTCACGCCCGAAGGCGGCAATGTCGTCATCGGCGCCAAGCGCATCGGCTCGCGGCTGCATTTCTGGGTGCGGGACACCGGCATCGGCATCGCCGAGGAAGACTTCGTCAATCTCGGCAAGCCGTTCATGCAGATCCAGAACGACTATACCCGCCGTTTCGAAGGTACAGGCCTCGGGCTTTCGCTGGTGAAGGGGCTGGTGGCGCTGCACGAGGGCACAATGTCGATCGAAAGCATGCCGGGCGAGGGCACCACGGTGACGATCAGCCTTCCCGTGAGTGGGCCGACAGGGCGTTCGACGGAGAAAACCGGCGTGGTGCCGATGTCCGCAGCCAAAGCCAGAGCGGACGGTGGCAAAGGGGAGAGCAATGGGTCGCTCCGCAAAACAGCCTAAGGCGGTCAAACGCCGCGGCAATGCCTTCGAGCACGGAGCGATGGCGCTGGGCAGCCTGATCTCGCGCAATCCTATTGTGGTCGGCGGCTCGACCGCGTTCCTGGTGACGCTGTTCTACGTCTCGGCGAACGCGCTTTGGTACCAGCCCTTTCCGCATGCCGGCGCGTTTTTCGCCACCAGGAGCATCGAGCGCTTTCCCCGGGCGGACAGCGACGAGCCCGAAACCACCATCAATATCGTGCGTCCGGCCGCTGCGCCGATCAAGAGCGACCCGGTCGTCGAGCAGGTCCAGGGCATATTGAAGGATCTCGATTTCTATTCCGGCACTGTCGACGGCATTCCCGGACCGAATACGCGCAAGGCCATCCAGGCCTATCAGCAGAAGGTCGGATTGAATGCCTCCGGCGAGATCGACAGCGTCCTGCTGGATCAACTGGGCGCCACGCCAAAGACCGCGGCCGTGGTGCCGCATCCGGTGCCGCGGCCGGTCGAAACGGCCGCTGCTCCGGCCGCCATTCCGGTGTCCGCACCGGCAAATGCGACGGCGCCGGATCCCCGCATCGTCAAGATCCAGGCCGGACTGAAAGCGTTCGGCAATGACGACATGCAATTGGATGGCGTCGTAGGCGCGCGCACCAAGGCCGCGATCAAGGAATTCCAAGCGCTGTTCGGCTTGCCGGAGACCGGCGAGCCCGACGAGATCGTCTACGTCAAGATGCGCGAGATCGGCCTGACCAACTGAGGGTCGTGACGGCCGCTCGCCGGTCGCTCGGCAAAGACCGGTTACGGTTTTCCGGCCAATGCTGTAAGGACCGCCGCATGTCCAGGAATACTCCATGCGGGTAACCACCGATCTGTGGGTGTCGGCGCTGTTGCGCCGGGTTTTCAGCGCCGGCGGCTTTGCCGCCGTGGTCAAGCGCGGCGCGACGGAAGCCGGCGCGGTTTTCGTGCTGGCGCGGGGCAGGCAAGGGGAGATGGCGCTGTTCGGGCCGGCGCCGCAGACGAGTTACGATTCAGCCAGGCCGGACGACCGTTTTTTCAGCCTGCTTGGCGAAGGCGACGATGCCGCCATCTTCGACGCGCGGCTGGAGCGCGAGAAGAGATTCGATCCGGATATCTGGGTGGTCGAGATCGAGGCGGGCGCCATTCCCGTCGAGCAGCTTATCTCGGTCAAGGCGTCTTAACGGCAAGCCCTTCAGACGCGACGCGCCTTTGGGGTGGCGGTCATATCGGCGCTGTTCGGCTTGCGCAGGTCGGCATTTGCGGCGACGCGCCCAGGCTTGCGAACGATTTTCGACACGGTCTCGGCCTTCCAGCCGCGGAGCCTGTCCAACGCCGCGTCGCGGTGCAGCAGGCGGTAGCGGTCGAGGAAGATGCGGATCGCCTGCGGGTGCGGAAACTCGGTCGGATAGATGGCGGCCGTGATCAGGAACGCCTTGTCTTCGCTGAGGTCGAGCGCCCGCAAGGCGGCCAGCAGCGGTGTGTAATTGTGGCTCGCGGTGAGCGTCCGCGCCGTTGAAAAATCGACTTCGAGCGCATCGGCGAGCGCTGTCTGGAAGAATGCCGCATTGCCGGTCAGCGCGGTCTCGCGCAGCTTGACATAGGTTTGTGGCTCGACGAACGGACTGATGGAGGCGCCGCTCTCGGCCCGCATCATGGATCGCAACCGGCGGCGTACAGTTTCAGCGGCATCGGAAGCCTCTTGCCTGTTGACCTCGCCCGCAACCACTTCGGCGTTTTCGGACGCGGCTTTGGCGGTTGGTTCCGGCTGCTGCTGCGACCGCACCAGCGTCGGCCTTTCGAGCACTTTGATGAGATCCGCGATCGTTTGATTGAGATCCTTGCGGCGGGCAATGGCACGGGCATGCGGCAGGCCGTGACGTCCGATCAGCGCGATCAGGTCGACGTCGCTAAGGGCGCGCGAGCGGATGAGCAGCGGAGCGGCGATGTCGACCCGCTCCTGGCAAAGCCGCCGCACCAGCGCGGCGGGTGCATATTCGCATTCGGAAAGGGCTGCCGCGACGTAGCGGCGCGATTCGACCGAGACATTCTCGAACAGCGGCAGCGTCAGGTCTTCGAGCTGCGCGATTTCCCGGCGCGAAGGCCGGGTGAGCGAGCAGAACGCCGATACCGCGGCGCGAAACAGCCTTTCGGCCTTTCCCGATTCAGCTCCTGCTGCGATTTGCCTGAAATCCGAAGCTGACACGAAGGATACGCCCGACACTCGACACGATCTGGACAGCGCTCCGCCGGGCTGTACCGGTTTCGCGTTTCCCAAGAACAAAGATCAATTTAGCGGCGATCCGTTAGCGCTCCGTTAACCTACTGCCTTCTTAATCGACTATGGAGGCGTTGCGTTGTGCTCCGGGGCAACCGAGAGGAATACGCGAACCATGGGCATGGTACTGTCTTTCGTGCCGCGAACGGCGGCAACCAATCGAGCACAACAAACCGCGCCGGCGGCAGTGATCATCTTTCCCGGGGTCCGCTACGAACAGCGGCCGCAGACCGGCGAAACGCGGCCGGCCGGCCCTGACAAGCCGGGACCTTCGGGAACATTGCCGGTACCGCATCACTGAGCATCGGAACCGGCTTAAAAATCCTGCAGTTCGCAGGAACTCTGTTCGAGAAACCGCGAGACGATCGGCTTCCAGCTGTCGTCGGGCACGAACGAACGGATGACAAATACGCCTTCCTCTATCGGCGCCTCGACGAAGATGGCCCCTTGCAGTTCCTCGGGAAGATCCTTGCGGACCTCGATCATCTGGGCCGGCGTCAGCACAACGGTGTCGAGCATGCCTGCGGTCGCGCTGTGGTCGTTGAACGAGTAGATGTTGTGGCCGCCGCGGTCATAGACCGATATCGACCAGAACGGCACCTTGCCCGGCGCCTTGACCCGCACCATCCCCTCGGCAAGGTCGAAGCGGCATGCCGCCGCATAAAATAGCGGATCGACCGATTTCACCACCGGCGCGCCGCCGGCTTCCGCGTCGAGCCTGGTCATCTTGTAGAGATCCGAAGCCATGGCCAATCGCGACCAGGCGTCGCGTTCGGAGAACTCGGGGACGAGCAGCAGCACGATGATGTGCACGATGCCGGCGCCGAGCAGGCCGAGCAGCACGGCATGCAGCAGGCTACGCATTGCAGCCGACCTTCTGGATCTGCGGCAGCGTGACGTCCGAGAGACCGGTGCTGCTGGCGATCGGCGTGTCGTAGAACGTAAGCACCAAGTACATCTTGCCGGCGCCGCTGGTCAGCAGCCAGTTGCCGGGCGCAGGGCGGCTGCCGACGGAAATGACCACCGCATTGTCGGCCTGGCGCAGCACTTGATAGGACTGCAGCGCAGCCGGCCTCGGCTTGCCGGTCTCGACCACGGCAAGCGACTGGTCGGCGGCATAAAGCGTCCAGAACCGGGCGGTGGGAAAGCCGCCCGCAATCTTGTAGGCACATTGCCGCCGGAGCTGTTCGCCGCCGGAATCGCGCTCGGCTATGAAGGACAGTCCTTCCGCCTGTCCGAGCGCCAGCACGCCTTCGCGAGCCACGCGGGCCTTCGAATAGGGATCTGCCGTCGGCGTGCCGATGTCGGGAAAGGCGGTCCATTGGCCGATCCTGATGGCGCCGACGCCATCCTGCAGCTTCAGTGCATACCAGACGCTGCCGCCACCGCCGACGACGGCGATGGCAAGCGAAAGCAGTGTCAGGAAGGCGTTCTTGAGCATGAGGAGGCAGGGAACCGAAGGCCGGGACTGAAAGATTGCCGCTCGGGGATATCGCGGCGCAGGGCCTTGTGGCAAGCGGCCCCGCGCAATTGGGCGTCACAGCGCCGAGAGGGTTTCCGGTGCAGCGGGCGCGTCGAGCACGGGTGCCGCCTGGAACAGCTTGGTCAGTTCCTTCAGGGTCTGGGTGGTCCGGCTGGACAGCACCGGCGGACGCTCGGCGGCGGCATCGGCAGCTGCCTGTTCGGCGTTCTTCTTTTCCGCGTCCTCGGCCTTGGCGGCAATTTCGGCATCGACGAAGGGGTGATCGAGGCCGGGGATCGGTCTGAGGTCGATATTCTGGTGCGCATAGACCATCAGGCGCTGCCACACCATGGCCGGCAGCGTGCCGCCGGTCATCTTGTTGGTCGCGGTGAAGTCGTCATTGCCGAGCCAGACGGCGGCCGTGTAGTTGCCGGTAAAGCCGACAAACCAGGCATCGCGGTAGGACTGGGTCGTGCCGGTCTTGCCGGCGACGACGATGTTTGGAAGGGCCGCGCGCCGGGCAGTGCCGATCACCGGCACCGCCGCCAGCATGGTGTTCATGTATTTGAGCGCCTTCTCCGACAGCACCCGATGCGGCGGCGGCGCATCCTTGGCGAAGTCGTAGACCACCTCGCCGGTACGGGTGAAGAGTTGGCTGACGCCGTGCCGGGTTCCGGCAAGGCCGTTCTGGGCAAATACGCTGTAACCCGTCGCCTGGTCCATCACGGTCATGCCCGACGTGCCGAGCACCATGGTCTTGTGTGATTCCAGCGGCGACTCGACGCCCATCGCCTCGGCCATGGCCTTGATCGGCTTGATGCCGAGATAATCCTTGGCCAGCCGCACCGGCACCGTGTTGATCGATTTGGCCATCGCCGTGATCAGCGTGACGTTGCCGGCCGACCCGCCATTGTAATTGTGGGGCGACCAGCTGCCCCAGGAGATGGGCCCGCCGGAAACCACCGAATCCGGCGTGAAGCCATGCTCCATCGCCGTCGCGTAGACATAGGGCTTGAACGAGGAGCCGGTCTGGCGAAGCGCTTTGGTGGCGCGGTTGAACTGGCTGGCGCCGTAGTCGCGGCCGCCGACGATCGCCCTGACCGCGCCATTGGTCTCGATGACGACGATGGCGCCCTCGGTGACGTTGTATTCCTTGCCGAACTGGCGGAGGTGGAACTCCATCGATTCTTCGGCCGCCTTCTGGATGTTGGCGTCGAAGGTGGTGTGGGCGACAAGCGAGTGCGGGCCGCCCTTGGCGGCGATCTTCTTGACCTCGTCGAAGGCCCAGTCGAGGTAGTAGTCGGGGCTCTTCTGCTCGCCGCGGTCGACGATTTCGGCCGGGTGCAATCTTGCCTGCAGCACCTGGCCTTCGGTCATGAAGCCGGAATCGACCAGATTGGACAGCACCACGTTGGCCCGCGCCCGGGCGGCGGGCAGGTTTATGTGCGGCGCATATTTGGTCGGCGCCTTGAACAGGCCGGCCAGCATCGCCGCCTCGGCAAGGTTCAGGTCCTTGACGCTCTTGCCGAAATAGAAATCGGCTGCCGCCTCGATGCCGAAGGTGCCGCCACCCATATAGGCGCGGTCGAGGTAAAGTTGCAGGATTTCCTTCTTCGACAGATTGGCTTCGAGCCACAGCGACAGGAAGGCTTCCTTGATCTTGCGCTCGAATGTCCGCTCATTGGTCAGGAACAGGTTCTTGGCCAGCTGCTGGGTGATGCTCGAGCCGCCCTGGACGACGGAATTTGCCCGCACATTCTCGAATATGGCGCGCGACAGGCCGAGCACATCGATGCCGTAATGGTCGAAGAAACGGCGGTCTTCGGTCGCCAGCACCGCCTTGATGACATGGTCGGGCATCTCGTCGACCGGCACCGAATCGCGCTGGATGATGCCGCGCTGGCCGATCTCGTTGCCGTAGCGGTCGAGGAAGGTGACGGCGAAGTCGCCTTGCGTGCGCCAGTCGCCGGCGGTTATCTGGAAGGCCGGCAAGGCCAGCGCCAAAAGGACGACGATGCCGCCGGCACCGAGCGTAAAGCCTTCACTCAACAGTTCGATCAGGCCGCGGCGCCAGCCGTCGACACGGAAACGCCGCGAGAAGATGGTCGCCGCTTCCCAGAACTGGCGCGCCCTGAAGCCGATTTCGTAGACCGAGGAATCAATCCACGCATCCACCGCCAGCAGCCTTGCGGCGATCGGACCTCTTCTCTTGCGTGGTTCCAAAGGACTGGCCATTCCAGGATCCGGCTGCGGCGATGCCGCCAACTGAGAAACCGCATGCCGGCAATTTCACGGCGGCGCGCCGCTATGACTATTCGTCCATTTTGGCGCTGCCTACAAGGGCGATGAAGGTTCCGCGCTTGCGCGAGGTGCCGAGCATTGGCAGTCGTCACATGGGACGCTTGTCCGCGATCTTTTTCGGGTGCCGGCCTATCATGCCGGCGTTGGCTTTCCTGTGCTTGTCGGCAAGCCTGCGAATGCGATCGAAGCGGCTTTCCTCGGCCACTTCGATTTTCGCCGCTGCCTTTGGCTTCGGGACGAATGCGATCATTGATCGATCTCCTTGCCGATGGTGCGCGCCGGGGAAGATACCCCGGCGGCTGTCTTTCAGGCTTGTTTCCGGCAGTGGCTGGTCAATAGCCGATGCCGCCGGGCGAAGCAGCGGCTTCCTTCGCCGGAACGTCGGTGATCATGGCTTCCGCCGTGATCAGAAGCGCCGCAATGGAGCCCGCGTCCTGCAGCGCCGTCCGTACCACCTTCGCCGGGTCGACGATGCCGGCCTTGATCATGTCGACATAGACCTCGTTCTGGGCATCGAAGCCCTGATTGTGATCCTTGCCCTCGGCGAGCTTGCCGACGACGATCGAACCTTCGACGCCGGAATTCTCGGCGATCTGCCGGATCGGCGCTTCGAGCGCTCTCGACACGATCGAAATGCCCGCTGTCACATCGGCATTGGCTCCGGTCATCCCGTTCAGCACAGCCTTGGCGCGCAGCAACGCGACACCGCCGCCGGGAACGATGCCTTCTTCGACGGCCGCGCGCGTGGCGTTCAGCGCGTCGTCGATGCGGTCCTTCTTTTCCTTGACCTCGGATTCGGTGGCGCCGCCGACGCGGATGACGGCAACGCCGCCCGCCAGCTTGGCGAGACGTTCCTGCAGCTTCTCCTTGTCATAGTCGGAAGTGGTTTCCTCGATCTGCCCCTTGATCTGCTGGACGCGCGCCTGGATGGTGGTCTTCTCGCCGGCGCCGTCGATGATCGTGGTGGTGTCCTTCTCGATCAGCACGCGCTTGGCGCGGCCGAGCATGTCTATGGTGATGTTCTCCAGCTTGATGCCGAGATCCTCGGAAATCATCTGTCCGGCGGTGAGCACGGCGATGTCTTCCAGCATCGCCTTGCGGCGGTCACCGAAGCCAGGCGCCTTGACGGCCGCTACCTTGAGGCCGCCGCGCAGCTTGTTGACGACCAGCGTTGCCAGCGCTTCGCCCTCGACGTCCTCGGAGATGATCAGCAGCGGCCTGCCGCTTTGCACTACGGCTTCGAGGATGGGCAGCAGCGCCTGCAGATTGCCGAGCTTCTTTTCGTGGATGAGCACGTAGGGCTCTTCCAGCTCGACGCGCATCTTCTCGGCATTGGTGACGAAATAGGGCGAGAGATAGCCGCGGTCGAACTGCATGCCTTCGACGACGTCGAGCTCCGTTTCGGCGGTCTTGGCCTCCTCGACGGTGATGACGCCGTCATTGCCGACCTTGTCCATCGCCTTGGCGATCATGGCGCCTACGCTGGTGTCGCCATTGGCGGCAATGGTGCCGACCTGCGCGATTTCACCTGAGGACTTGACCTTCTTGGCGCGCGCCTGAATTTCCTGGACGACGGCGCTGACGGCAAGATCGATGCCGCGCTTGAGGTCCATCGGGTTCATGCCGGCGGCAACGAATTTGGCGCCCTCGCGCAGGATGGAAGCGGCAAGCACCGTGGCGGTGGTGGTGCCGTCGCCGGCAAGGTCGTTGGTCTTCGAGGCCACTTCGCGCACCATCTGCGCGCCCATGTTTTCGAACTTGTCGGAAAGCTCGATTTCCTTTGCCACGGCCACCCCGTCCTTGGTGACGCGCGGCGCGCCGTAGGCCTTGTCGATAATGACGTTGCGGCCTTTGGGGCCGAGCGTCACCTTGACGGCGTTGTTGAGGATTTCGACGCCGCGCAGCATGCGGTCACGCGCGTCGGTGGAGAATTTGATTTCCTTGGCAGACATGATCTTTTCCAGTTCGGTTGTCGTGGCAAGGCGCTTGCAGCGCCTGAATCAAAGCTCGGAGCGTCCTTTGCGCGCGCGCGGGAGGGCGCGCGGCCTTCCAATCAGGCGGCCTTCTTGGCAGCCACGGTCTTGTCGATGATGCCCGTCTCGCTTTTTTCGATGATGCCCATGATATCGGCCTCCTTCATGATCAGAAGGTCCTCGCCGTCTATCTTGACCTCGGTGCCGGACCATTTGCCGAACAGAATGAGGTCGCCGGCCTTGACGTCGAGCGGGATCAGCGCGCCGCTTTCGTCCCGCGCGCCCGGCCCGACAGCGATCACTTCGCCTTCCTGCGGTTTTTCTTTGGCATTGTCGGGGATGATGATGCCGCCCTTGGATTTGGTGTCGCTTTCGGCGCGCCGAATGACGACGCGATCGTGGAGTGGCCGGAATTTCATGGGGACTCTTTCTGGGGCCAGCTTAGGCGGCCGCCCCTCTCTATAGGCGCCCTGGCACTCGATTGATAGGAGCGCCAAAAAATATTCATAGGGCACATGAAATATTGAACGTATTATCTTGCCTGGTTATCCCCTGGTGTTCGGGCCTTGCCGAATATTAATGAAATTGAATTTCTATCTTTGAACACCTATTTTATGGTGAATTCACATTCACGACTTTCGCTGCAAGGGAGATTTTACCGATGGCCGAAGGCAATCAGAACATCATGGAAAAAGCTCAGGCCCGCTTCATGGAAAATCAAAAGAAGACGGCGGAGCGGAACAAAGCAGCTGCCGAATATCTCTCGGAAGCCAAGGCGAGGAGCATCAAAACGGCAAGGCTGAGGGAATTGCGACTGGCCAAGGAAGAGGCGGACCGCGCGGCGGAAGCTCTGAATCCGGTCGCACCAAAGAAGAAGCGGGCGTCACGGGCAGTCAAGAAGGCCGTATCTGCATCGACGGAGGCGAAATCATGAGCCTGACATTTCCCAATCCCAGCCGCAGCTACGACGAGGCAAGCAAACGCATCCGCTTCGTCGGCCATGACGGGATGTTCCAGATTTCCTTCTCTGTCGCAACCGATGCCATCTCCAAGATGCAGCCGGGAACGGCGGCCTCAGAAGCTACCTACCTGGCAGCCTTCGACACGGCTTCCAACTCGATCCACGATGTCGCCAGGAATGCCTATGCCCGCACCCGCAGGAGCATATATGTGCTGACTGCGGCCGATTTTCGCTAGTCCGTCGCGATCCGTCCACAAGACGCTTTCTCAGGGCTTCCGGTCCGCCTTCGCTCGCCGCTTGACGTCGCGACCGTTCAGCCGGTCGACCATCGCGTCCGCATCGCGCGTGTTCAAACTGGCCGTGAGTTGCTGCTTGAGCTCGACCGGCTGGCCGGTGAAGACGTCGAAGACGGTCCAGCTGTGAGGATGTTCCATACGGAGCGCGTAGCGCTTTGCCATCTTGGGTCCTTTCGTTTCCGCCCAATCAATGAATGTCGCTCGATCAGGCCTGGGCGATGAAGAATACTGCCGCCACGACAAGCACCGTCCACAAAACGACGGACAGCTTCAGGGCCAGGCTACCGTACGCCGAGAGCACCTCCCGAGTGTGGTTGACCAGACTCTTGACGGTCATCGACATGGTCGACGCCGCAATCGCGACCGGCGGCGCCTTGGCCCCAAGCTTTCCGAAGACAGGCAGCAGCGACGGCTCGCGCACGAAAAACGACCTCGAATGTCTGGAAACCAGACATCGTCATAGCATCCTTTTTTCGAACTCCTGCATGCCAAATGACTTCGCGCAGGTTGGCATCACCCTCAAGGGTCCGTGGCGCGGACGGCCGGGGGCGTCGCGCATTCCAGGAGCAGGGCTTATTGCCGAGATCATGAAGGTTCATAATCCGCATGAGACGCGCTGATTCGCGCTTTGGCGGGATGCCTTCATGCAACGCAGCTACGCAGCCGGGAGGTCGACGCGACGGACGAAGGGAAAGACGATGACCGCGCCGGCCGTCGAATTGCAGAAGGCCATATTCGAGGCAGTGAATGACGATCCCGATTTATCGGCGGCACTGGGCGACGCACGATTGTTCGACCGTGCGCCGGAAAATGTTGCGTTCCCCCACATGACCTTCGGCCGCACCAGCGTCTACGATTGGGCAACGGGAATGGAGAACGACGCAGAACAGTTGCTGACGTTGCATGTCTGGTCGAAATCAGAGGCCAGCAAGGAAACCAATGACATCATGGACCTTGTTAGCACCCGCCTGCGCGATACGGCTCTCTCGCTCGGCGAACATCGCCGCGCCTACCTCAAGCTCGAATTCGCCGAAGCCCGCTACGACGAGGACCTTTCGGCCCATCACGGGCTGCTGCGCTTCCGCGCCGTGATCAAGGACGAGGGCTGACCACCGGGCATTTTTACAAATCCGGCAATTTTGTTCTTGCTTTGTGCCGGCAGCTATGCTACTAATTCGCCTATGGTGCTGATGGCGCCAGCGACCCGCCGCAGAGGCGGTTTTTTATTTCCGGTCGGTTCGCCTGAATCTGCCTTCGGTTGCCGGATCGATTGTCGAAGTCGGGGCAAACCTGAAGCGATTGCCTTTCACTGCCAAACGATGCCCGGTTGTCGGCGAAGGATCGGAGGGCTAGGTTAAAAATTGGCAATTTCGCGGGATGGGGCGGCGAAATGGCAATCCAGTAATCTCGCGCTTCAGGGGTGTGGCGGGCATGCATTCGAGCGTTCACCGTTCATATGACGTTCAGCACCGGCGCGTTAGAACGCTGACCATGAAAACCCTTCGCTCCCACTTCCGGACCGCGGCACTGGCGCTGTCAGCCGCCGGTCTGCTTGCGTCGCAGGCGATGGCGATCCCCGTTGTCGTGCCCGAGCAGCCCCAACCGGTCGTCCTCGCCGCCTCCGACTGCTATGCGATCGGCCAGCAGGTGGCCGAGCAGAATGGCGGCACCTTGGCCAAGGCCTCGCAGTCGACACGCGGCGGCCAGCCGGTCTGCGTCATCGTCGTGCTGGTTCCGGGCAAGGAAGGGCAGCGTCCGCGTCGCTCGGAGATCGTCGTTCCGCTGAACTGAACCGTGCCGTTTCCCAGTCTGCCGGAATCGGCCTATATCTGAACAGCTTCAACAGGCCTTCCGCATGCGCGTACTCGTCGTCGAAGATGACAAGGATCTCAACCGGCAGATCGGCGACGCGCTGGTCGATGCCGGCTATGTCGTCGACCGCGCCTTCGACGGCGAGGAAGGGCACTTTCTCGGCGACACCGAGCCCTACGATGCCGTGGTGCTCGACATCGGCCTGCCGCAGATGGACGGCATCAGCGTGGTCGAGCGATGGCGGCGCGGCGGCCGCAAGATGCCGGTGCTGATCCTGACGGCACGCGACCGCTGGAGCGACAAGGTTGCCGGCATCGACGCCGGCGCCGACGACTACGTCACCAAACCCTTCCACATCGAGGAAATTCTGGCCAGGGTGCGGGCCTTGATCCGGCGTGCTGCCGGGCACGCTTCGTCCGAACTGACCTGCGGGCCGCTCCGCCTCGACACCAAGGCCTCCAAGGCCGACGTCGACGGCGTGCCGCTGAAGCTGACCTCGCACGAATTCCGCTTGCTTGCCTATTTGATGCACCACATGGGCGAGGTGGTGTCCCGGACCGAGCTGGTCGAGCATCTCTACGACCAGGATTTCGACCGCGATTCCAACACGATCGAGGTCTTTGTCGGACGGCTTCGCAAGAAGATGGGCATCGACATGATCGAAACTGTTCGCGGCATGGGCTACCGCATGCGTAAGCCGGAGGCGTAACGCGGAACCGCTGCCTACAAAACCCGCCGTCTCGAACACGCCGTCGCTGCGGTCATGGCCGCGTTCGGTGGCGTTTCGCGTCATCGCCTTTTCCACCGTCTGGGCGATCCTCACTCTGGTCGTCATCTTCACCTTGATCACCACGCTCTATCGCCAGGCCAGCGAGCGCGGTTTCGACAGCCTGCTTTCGGCGCATCTGTTCAACCTGATCGGCTCGGTCGGCGTTTCTGAAAGCGGCCAATTGACCGGCGCCCCCGACCTTGGTGATTTGAGGTTCTCGGAACCGAATTCCGGCTGGTACTGGTCGGTCGAGCCTGCCTCGGAAGGCGTGCACGGCGATCTCCATTCGTCGTCGATGACCAAGGCGATCCCGTCGCCAAGCGTTGCCGAGGTGCCCTTCAATGCCAGCTTCCAGCGCAGCTATTCAGCGGACGGCATCGAAGGCGAGCAGTTGGAGGTGTTCGAGAGCGAGTTCGTGCTCGATGCGAAAAACCGCGCCGCGCGCTTCCGCGTCATGGGCAACCAGACCGAGCTCGAGCAGGAAATCGCCACCTTCCAGCGGCGCCTTTTGACCTATCTGTCGCTGTTCGGCGTCGGCATGATCGCCATCAATGCGATTGCCATCCTGCTCGGCCTGCAGCCGCTGCGCCGGGTCAGGAATGCGCTTGCCATGGTGCGCGAAGGAACCGCGCAGCGCCTAGACGGCCGTTTCCCGGCCGAGATAGAGCCGCTCGCCAACGAGACCAATGCGCTGATCGAGAACAACAGGCGTATCGTCGAGCGGTCGCGCACGCAGGTCGGCAACCTCGCGCACTCGCTGAAGACGCCGCTTGCCGTGCTGCTCAACGAGGGACGGGCGCTGGGTGGCGCCAAGGGCCAGCTGATCGCCGAGCAGGCCGCTTCCATGCAAAAGCAAGTGGACCATTATCTGCAACGTGCCCGCGTCGCCGCGCAGCGCGACAGCGTCGTCTACCGTACGCCGGTGGCGCCGCTGGTCCAGCGCATGGTTCGGGTGCTGCAAAAGCTCAACCCGCAGACGGCGCTGTCGCTGTCGCTGCCGGCCACCGACATCGTCTTTGCCGGCGAACGCGAGGACCTGGAGGAGCTGCTCGGCAATCTGCTCGACAATGCGATGAAATGGGCAAGGAGCGCGGTCGCCGTTTCGGTCAAGCCAATCTCCAGCAAAGGTGGCGCTGGCACGGAAGGCGCAGCCAACCTGTTCGAGATCAGCATCGAGGATGACGGCCCCGGCATTCCCGACGACAAGGCGCGCGAGGTGTTGCAGCGCGGCCGGCGGCTCGACGAGACAAAACCGGGCAGCGGGCTCGGACTTGCCATTGTCGCCGACCTTGTCAACGAGTATGGAGGCTCTCTGGCGCTGGAACGATCCATCATGGGTGGATTGAAGGCGATGGTTCGATTGCGGAGCCTTCAGTAATGCTTTTCCAGATTGCTTTTCCAGGTGGCTGGCTGCGGCCAAATTTCCGACAAACATCGACATTATGGCCGCGCCAGCTGCTGACAGCGCGGCGGTCCAGCTCAAGAAAGCCGGTATTGGCATGAAGATTCGCGTCGCGCTCGTTTCCGCCCTGCTCGCCGTCTCCGGCTGCACGACGCTCGGCAAGGGCCCGGCCGTTACGGTGACGCCGGCCGCGACGCCCCCCAGCGGCGCCAAGGTGGCGACGACGATCATCTCCGCCATGGGCGGCGGCCTCGTCGGCGGTTCTATCGGCGCCGGCCTGAGCGAGACCGAGAAGCGCAGCGCGCTCGAGGCGGAATACAAGGCGCTTGAATACACGGCGAGCGGCCAGAAAGTGGCTTGGAAGAGCGACAGTTCGGCCCATCGCGGCGAAGTGGTCGCCGCCCAGCCCTATCGCGTCGGCTCGCAGGACTGCCGGCAATACACCCATACGGTGTTTACCGGCACCGCCGGCGCCACCGCGCGCGGAACCGCCTGCCGCAATGCCGACGGCAGCTGGACGCCGCTGACGTAGCGCAATTCCAGGAAAAGTGTGAAACGGTTTTCCGTCCGGAATTGCGCAAAAACAAAGACGCCCGGCCGTCGATCCGCCGATACCGGTCCGGCACTAAAGCGCGTCGCGTTCGACCGGCGTCATGCGACGCGCTATAGGTTCTTGTTTTGATGCATGGTCGTTATCGCAAAACCGCTGCACACTTTTGCGCGACATGCATTATCGATCGGAGCGGCCCCGCCAAAGCGTCGCAGCACGCTTGTGTTGGCAGGGCAAGGGTCTCGTTCTATTGGAAGAGCCATGCTGTTTTGGGTCATAGCCGCACTCCTGACGCTGGGCGCAAGCTTGGCGGTGCTGCTGCCGTTGGCCGGCGGATCGAAGAACGCGTCCGCTGCCGGCGATCACGACCTTGAAGTCTATCGCGACCAGCTGGCCGAGCTTGACCGCGATATGGCGCGTGGCCTGATCCGGCCAATGGAGGCCGAAGAGGCACGCGCCGAAATCGCCCGCCGCATCCTTCGCCTGAGCAATGCCGGCCACGCCGCCGAGACGGCGACGCAGCCGTCGCGGTCGACAAGGCTGGTGGCGACGGCGGCCGTGCTGCTGGTTCCGCTGGTCAGCTGGGGCCTCTATGGCCAGCTCGGCTCACCCGACCTGCCGTCGCAGCCGCTCAGCGAACGCCTGGCCAAGAACCCCGCCGACAGCTCGGTCGACGAGCTGATAGCCCGCGCCGAGGCGCACCTGGCGGCCAACCCATCCGATGGCCGCGGCTGGGACGTGCTGGCGCCGGTCTATCTGCGCATGCAGCGATACGCCGATGCGGTGACCGCCTATCGCAACGCCATCCGCCTCGACGGCGACAGCGCCGCCCGCCAGGCGGGTCTTGGCGAGGCGATCGCCAATGCGGCCGGCGGCATTGTCTCCGCCGAAGCGCAGGCGGCTTTCGAGGCGGCGTTGAAGCTCGATCCGGCCAATCCGAAGGCCGCGTTCTATCTCGCCATGGGCATGGCACAGGAAGGCCGCATAGCTGAAGCCACGGCGGCCTGGCAAAAGATGCTTGCCGCCTTGCCGCAGGGCTCGCCGTGGCGCGGCGCCGTCGAGCAGGCGCTGGCCGAATCCGCCGCCCGCAGCGTCGCTTCGGAGGCGCCCGCCAAAGGGCCGACCGCCGAGGATATCGATGCTGCCTCCTCGATGTCGCCGCAGGACCGGCAAGCCATGATCAGCACCATGGTTGCCGGCCTCGACGAAAGGCTTCGGCAAAATCCGCGCGACGAGGAAGGGTGGATGCAGCTCGTTCGTTCCTATGCCGTACTGGGCAAGACAGATCAGGCGCGTGACGCGCTCAATCGCGGTATCGCCGTCTTTGGCGCGGACAGTGACCAGGCCAGGAAATTCACCGCCTTTGCCGCCTCGCTTGGCGTGACGGCGACGGAGTAGACGATGACGCGCAAGCAGAAACGACTGTCGGTGATCGCAGCGGGGCTGGGGTTTCTCGGTGTTGCCACGGGGCTGACCTTCTATGCGCTTGGCCAGAAGGCCTCCTATTTCTACATGCCGGCCGATCTGGCCACCGCCAGCCTTCAGCCGGGCCAGCGCATAAGGCTCGGCGGTCTTGTCGAAAAAGGCACGGTCGAGCGTGGCCAAGGCGCCACCGTCGCCTTTTCGGTGACCGACAACCAGAAGGACGTCAAGGTCACCTATACCGGCATTCTTCCCGACCTCTTCCGGGAAGGACAGGGCGTGATCACCGAAGGCTCGTTTGGCCCTGACGGAATCTTTGTCGCCGACAGCGTGCTGGCCAAGCATGACGAGACCTATATGCCCAAGGAAGTGGCCGACGGCCTCAAGGCCAAGGGCGTATGGCAGGAGAGCAAGAGTGACTAGCGGGTGCGGTGACAATGGTTGAAACCGGACATTTCGCCCTGGTCCTGGCGTTTGCGCTGGCCCTGGTGCAGACGATGGTGCCGCTGTTCGGTGCGCGCACCGGCAACCACAAGATGATGGCCGTCGGCGCACCGGCCGCGCTGACCGGCTTTGCCTTGACGGCGCTGTCTTTCGTGGCGCTGGCAACCGCCTACGCCGGCTCCGACTTCTCGGTTGAGAGCGTCTGGGAGAACTCGCATTCGCTGCAGCCGCTGATCTACAAGATCACCGGAACCTGGGGCAATCACGAAGGTTCGATGCTGCTCTGGGTGCTGATCCTGACCTTCTTCGGCGCGCTCGTCGCCGTCTTCGGCGGCAATCTTCCGGCGACGCTCCGGGCCAATGTGCTTGCCGTGCAGGGAGCGATCGGCGCCACTTTCTTCCTGTTCATCCTGACGACGTCGAACCCGTTCGTCAGGCTCAATCCGGCGCCTATCGAGGGCCGCGATCTCAACCCGATCCTGCAGGACCTCGGCCTCGCCATCCATCCGCCGCTGCTTTATCTCGGCTATGTCGGTTTCTCGATCTGCTTTTCCTTCTCTGTCGCTGCCCTCATCGAGGGCCGCATTGACGCTTCGTGGGCGCGCTGGGTAAGGCCGTGGACATTGGTTGCCTGGATGTTCCTCACCGGCGGCATCGCCATGGGCTCCTACTGGGCCTATTACGAGCTCGGCTGGGGCGGCTTCTGGTTCTGGGATCCGGTCGAGAACGCATCCTTCATGCCGTGGCTGGCGGGCACGGCGCTGCTGCATTCGGCGATCGTCATGGAAAAGCGCTCGGCGCTGAAGATCTGGACGCTGCTTCTGGCGATCCTGACCTTCTCGCTG
Organism: Mesorhizobium sp. M1006; assembly: GCF_040318825.1. NCBI lineage: Bacteria > Pseudomonadati > Pseudomonadota > Alphaproteobacteria > Hyphomicrobiales > Phyllobacteriaceae > Mesorhizobium > Mesorhizobium sp. M1006. Next base: position 140,732 of record NZ_JAMYMZ010000005.1, on the reverse strand, counting down.
TCGCTGCTCGGCACCTTCCTGGTGCGTTCCGGCGTGCTGACCTCGGTGCACGCATTCGCCACCGATCCGACGCGTGGCGTGTTCATTCTCTGCATCCTGACGCTGTTCATCGGCGGCTCGCTGGCGCTGTTTGCCTTGCGCGCCTCCCGGCTGACGGCCGGCGGCCTGTTTCACCCGATCTCGCGCGAAGGCGCGCTGGTCCTGAACAATCTGTTCCTGACCACCGCCACCGCCACCGTGCTGGTCGGCACGCTCTACCCGCTCGTCGTCGAAGCCCTATCTGCCGACAAGATTTCGGTCGGCGCGCCGTTCTTCAACCTGACATTCGGCCCGCTGATGGTGCCGCTCTTGGTCGTCGTGCCGTTCGGGCCGCTACTCGCCTGGAAGCGCGGCGACATTTTCGCGGTCGCCCAGCGCCTGATGGCGGCTTTCGCGGCGGCGCTGCTCGCGGTGCTGGTGACGGCCCTGTTCATCGATGGCGCTTCGGTGTTGGCGGCACTCGGTGTCGGCCTTGCCTTCTGGCTGATCTGCGGCGCGCTCACCGATCTCGCCGTCAAATCCGGCTTCGGCACCGTCGCGCCCGCCACCATGCTCAGGCGCTTCGCCTGCCTGCCGCGCTCGGTCTTCGGCACAGCGCTTGCGCATCTCGGCCTCGGGCTGACAACGCTCGGCATTGTCGGCACGCTTTGCTTCGGGACCGAAAAAATCCTGTCGATGCATGCCGGCGAGACCGTCGAACTGTCCGGCCACAAGCTGCGCTTCGAGGGGCTCTACCCGGCCCAGGGGCCGAACTACAGTGAGGATCGCGGCCGCTTCGCCCTGCTTGGCGCCGACGGTAGCGTCGCAGGCGAGATCACCTCGGCCAAGCGCTCATATCCGGTGCGCCAGATGACCACAACCGAATCCGGCATCAGGACGATCGGCTTCAGCCAGCTCTATCTTTCGCTTGGCGACGAGGGCAGCGATGGCTCTGTGGTCGTTCGTCTGTGGTGGAAGCCGCTGGTGACGCTGATCTGGGGCGGCGCACTGGTGATGATGGCGGGCGCGGCGATGTCGCTGCTCGACCGCCGCCTGCGCGTCGGCGCACCGTCGCGCCGCAAGGCTGCGGCCGGCGTGCCATCGGCGAGCCCGCAATGAAAAGGGTCACGCTGGCCTCGCTGGTCCTGCTGCTGGCGCTGTTGTTCGCCGGCGCCGCGCAGGCGGTCAAGCCCGACGAGGTGCTCGCCGACCCGGCACTCGAGGCGAGGGCGCGCGCTTTGTCGGAAGGCCTGCGCTGCATGGTCTGCCAGAACCAGTCGATCGACGAGTCCGATGCCGACCTCGCCCGCGACCTGCGCATCCTTGTGCGCCAGCGCCTCGTCGCCGGCGATACCGACCGGCAGGTGATGGACTATGTCGTTTCGCGCTACGGCGAATTCGTGCTGCTGAAGCCACGCTTCAATCTGCGCAATGTTTTGCTCTGGGGGACGCCAGTTCTTCTGCTGCTCGTTGGCGGGACATTCATCCTGCTGGCCGCCCGCTCGCGCCGTTCGACGGTGACCGCTGCATTAACTGCCGAGGAACAGGCGGCGCTGGACAAGATGCTCCGCCGCGATTGATCGATACATTACGAAAGTTTCATGTACCGGAAATGGCGCCGTAATGTGCGGCTCTCTATTTCCTTTGTCGAGGATGCCAATCAAGGGGCGTCCCTTGAAAAGAGGATACGAGAACCATGAATGTTGCCCCCAATTCATATCTGCGCACCCGCAAACGCCTGCTGGCCGCAGCCGCATCCCTGGCCATTGCCGGCGCGATCGGCTTTGGTGCTGTTGCCACCGGGACAGCCCCGGTGCTGGCCGACGCCGTGCGTGTCGAGGCACCGCAGGTCCCGAGCTTCGCCGATGTGGTCGAGCGCGTTTCGCCGGCGGTCGTCAGCGTGCGCGTCAAGGCCAAGATCCAGTCGACGGCCGATGACGGTTCCGGCCAGATGGACGACGAGGACGGCTTAGGCAATCTTCCCGACAACCCGCAGCTGCGCCGGTTCTTCCGCGAATTCCGCGGCTTTGGCGATCAAGGCGGCGATCAAGGCCCGAACGGAATGCGCCGTTTTGGACACCGTGACCGCAACAACGACCAGCCGCGGCCGGTGGCGCAGGGATCCGGTTTCTTCATCTCCGATGACGGCTATCTCGTCACCAACAACCATGTCGTCGAGGAGGGCACCGCCTTCACCGTGGTGACCAATGACGGCAAGGAACTCGACGCCAAGCTGATCGGCACGGACCCGCGCACCGATCTTGCCGTGCTCAAGGTCGATGACGGCAGCAAGTTCACCTATGTCGACTTCGCCGACGATTCCAAGGTTCGCGTCGGCGACTGGGTGGTGGCTGTCGGCAATCCGTTCGGCCTCGGCGGCACGGTTACCGCAGGCATCGTTTCGGCCCGCGGCCGCGATATCGGCGCCGGTCCCTATGACGACTTCATCCAGATCGACGCCTCGGTGAACCGCGGCAATTCGGGCGGCCCGACCTTTAACCTCAACGGCCAAGTTGTCGGCATCAACACCGCGATCTTCTCGCCCTCGGGCGGCAGCGTCGGCATTGCCTTCGACATTCCCGCTTCGACCGCCAAGCAGGTCGTGCAGGATCTGATGAAGAACGGCACCGTGCAGCGCGGCTGGCTCGGTGTCGAGATCCAGCCGGTCACCCCCGAAATCGCCGAGTCGCTTGGCCTTGGGTCCGGCAAGGGCGCGCTCGTTGCCAGCGCGCAGGACAACGGTCCCGGCAAGAAGGCCGGCATCACCGCCGGTGACGTGATCACCCAGGTGGACGGCAAGGACGTTGCTTCGCCGAAGGAACTCGCCCGTCTGATCGGCGCTTACCCGCCCGGCAAATCTGTCGATGTCACGGTGTGGCGCAACGGCAAGAGCGAGGCGGTCAAGGTCGATCTCGGCAAGCTGCCGTCGAGCGACAAGCAGGCCTCGGCCGACCAGCAGCCTGCCCCAGCGCCGAAGACCGACACGCTCGCCGATCTCGGCCTGACCGTCACCAAGTCTGACAATGGCAAGGGCCTTGTGGTGACCGATGTCGACCCTGACAGCGATGCCGCCGATCGCGGCATCCAGCCCGGCGACGTCATCACCTCCGTCAATTCGGCGGAAGTAAACGGCACCGGCGACGTCGACAAGGCGATGGCCGACGCGGTGAAGTCCGGCCGCAAGGCGGTGCTGATGCAGATCACCCGCGATGACAGCAACCGCTTCGTCGCACTGCCTGTCGCCAAGGGCTGAGCGCATGACCCCGAACACGTATTCCGTTTTCGGAAAGGCTCATGCGCCGATTCAAGGTGCTAGAGCGTCCTTTGCGCGTTCAAGAGGACGCGCGGCGCTCTAGTGGTCGACTTTTCCGGTGTGGCGGTTTTCAACACCCCCGAGCCGCCGCAAGGGAAAGCACGGGGCCTGAATACGTTCGTCAGTCATCGTGTTCCGCCCCGGCGGCAGCGGGCCTCCCATCGCCCGCTGCCGCTCGAACATGCCGCTCAAGGCGTGAAGCGGTTTTAGGCTACGACATGCTAAAACAAAGACTTACCGCGTATCCCTGAATCACTTTGTTCGCGATACGCCATGGAGAAGGCCACGATGCATATGCCGGCCACTCAATCTTCCAGCGAAATCGCGTATAACGGTTCTATGAAGATTCTCGTCATAGAAGACGATCGCGAGGCAGCCGACTACCTGCAGAAGGCGTTCGCCGAGGCCGGCCATACCGCCCATGTCGCCGGCGACGGCGAAACCGGCTTTGCGCTCGCCGATTCCGGCGACTATGACGTCATGGTCATTGACCGCATGATGCCGCGCCGCGACGGCCTGTCGGTCATTGCCGGGCTCAGGTCCAGAGGCAATACGACGCCCGTGCTGATCCTGTCGGCGCTCGGCGAAGTCGACGACCGGGTCACCGGTCTGCGCGCCGGCGGCGACGACTATCTGACCAAACCCTACGCCTTTTCGGAACTGCTCGCCCGCGTCGAGGTGCTGAACCGCCGCGCCAGCGCCAGGGAAGCCGAAACCGTCTACCGGGTCGGTGATCTCGAACTCGACCGGCTGTCGCACTCGGTGCGCCGCGCCGGGCGCGAGATAACGCTGCAGCCGCGCGAGTTCCGCCTGCTCGAATATCTGATGCGCCATGCCGGCCAGGTGGTGACCCGCACCATGCTGCTCGAGAATGTCTGGGACTACCATTTCGATCCGCAGACCAATGTCATCGACGTTCATATCTCGCGGCTGCGGGGCAAGATCGAGAAGGGCTTCGACAAGCCGATCCTGCACACGGTTCGCGGCGCCGGCTATATGCTGAAAAGCGGCTAGAACCCCATGGCTCTTTCCGTGCCGGCCATCATGAAGACGACGGCAGCGCGGCTTTCGGCGCTCTACCTCCTGCTGTTCGCCATCTGCGCGGTGCTGCTCGTGTTCTACATGACCTCGCTGTCGGCGCGCATGCTGACCGGCCAGACCCAGGACACGATCAACGACGAGGTGCTCGGCCTCGCCCGCGCCTATCAGCGCGGCGGCCTCCCGCTGCTGGTCCGCGTCGTCGAGCAGCGCTCCCGCCAGCCCGGCGCCAATCTCTATCTGATCGCCGATGCCAACGGCCAGATCCTGACCGGCAACGTGCAGAGTCTGGAGCCGGGCGTGATCGAGGCCGAGGGCTGGACCACCGAGCCGTTCTCCTACCGCCGCTTCGGCGAGGGCGAGCTCGAGCGGCAGCGCAACCCGGTCTCCGACCCGAACGAGCCCGCCCAGAGCGAAGTACAGGCCGAAGGCGAGAAGGGCCATAACGCCATTGCCCTGGTGCTGCGCCTGCCCAACCAGATGATCATGCTGGTCGGCCGCGACCTCGGCGAGCCGGAGCGCTTCCGCGCCGTCATTCGCCGCGCTCTGATGCTGGCGCTCGGCATGATGGGCGTCGGCGGGCTGCTGATCTGGTTCTTCGTCGGGCGCGCGGCGCTGAAGCGCATCGACAGCGTGTCGGAGGCGAGCCGCCGCATCATGGGCGGCGATCTTTCCGGCCGGCTGCCGGTCACCGGCGCCGGCGACGAGTTCGACCGGCTGTCGGAAAACCTCAATTCCATGCTGGCCAGGATCGCCACGCTGAACGAGGGCCTGAAGCAGGTCTCCGACAACATCGCCCACGACCTGAAAACGCCGCTCACCAGGCTGCGCAATCGCGCCGAGGCGACGCTTTCCGGCAAGCACAACACCAGCGACTACCGGCAGGCGCTGGAAGGAACGATCGCCGAATCCGATCAGCTGATAAAGACCTTCAACGCCATCCTGATGATCTCGCGACTGGAAGCCGGCTATTCCTCGGAAAGCACCACCAGGGTTGATCTGGCCGCTGCCGTGCACGACGTCGTCGAACTCTACGAGCCGGTAGCGGAGGAGGCGGGCGTGACGCTCGAAACTTCGGTGCAAGGTTCCTTCGCCGTCAACGGCAATCGCGAGCTGATTGGCCAGGCGCTGTCCAACATCGTCGACAACGCGATCAAATATTCGACCGACTCGACCTCCAGGCCTACGGTTCGCGTGACGCTGGAGCGTGTCGGTAGCGAGATCAGACTCGCCGTCTCCGACAACGGCCAGGGCATTCCCGACGATGTCGACCGCGCCAGGGTGACCGAGCGTTTCGTGCGGCTGGAAAAGAGCCGCTCGCAGCCGGGTTCCGGCCTTGGCTTGAGCCTCGCCAAGGCGATCATGACATTCCACAATGGACGGCTTGAGCTTCTGCCCGGCAATCCCGGATTGTCGGTCGTCATGAGTTTTCCCGGGCGGGACGATCGCTGATGGTTGCAAGGATAGCAGTGCGACGCCTCGAAACGGACTGGCTGTTGAAGCCAGCGGTAGAGCTCGTTCCGCTGGATGCAAGCCGCGCCAGGCAGGAATTGTCGGAGATCGCCGACGCCGCGCGGCAAAAGGAACTGCCGCGACTGGCGAAATTTCTCGCCGGCAAGGGGGTCGTCCAGGATTTCCTCGCCGCCGTGTTCGACCTGTCGCCGTTCCTGCGCGATACCGCGCGCCGCCGGCCACGGATACTCGATGCGCTTTTCGACGGGAGCGTCGAGGCGCGGCTGTCATCGATCGGCGCCGCGGTCGACAAGGCAGCACGCGTAGAGGCCGTCTCCGAAAGCAGCCTGATGATGGAGCTGCGCCAATGTAAGGCGGAGGCGCATTTCCTGATCGCCTTGGCCGATCTCGCCGGCGAGGCCGAGACCTCGCTGACGGTGCGGCGACTGAGCGACCTTGCCGACGCCTGCACGCGTGCGGCTGTCGATTTCCTGCTCCGCGACGCGCATGAGCAAGGCAAGCTCCGATTGCCGGATGCCAAAAATCCGGCGCGACACTCGGGCTGGATCCTGCTCGGCATGGGCAAGCTCGGCGCGCATGAGCTGAACTTCTCCTCCGACATCGACCTCGTCGTCTTCTTCGACCCCGATGCGCCTGCCGTCGTCGATCCGCTCGATGCCACAGAGCTGTTTTCGCGCCTGACCCGCCGGCTTGTCCGTATTCTCCAGGACCGCACCGAGCACGGTTACGTCTTCCGCACCGATCTCAGGCTTCGTCCCGACCCCGGCTCGACGCCGCTGGCGATCCCGGTCGAGGCGGCGCTGCGCTACTATGAGGCGCGCGGCCAGAACTGGGAGCGCGCCGCCATGATCAAGGCCCGCCCGGTGGCCGGCGATTTTGCCGCCGGCGCCGCGTTCCTGAAGGAACTGCAGCCCTATATCTGGCGCAAATACATGGACTATGCGGCGATTGCCGACGTCCATTCGATCAAGCGCCAGATCCACGCCCACAAAGGCCATGGCGAGGTCGCGGTCAAAGGCCACAATGTCAAGCTCGGTCGCGGCGGTATCCGCGAGATCGAGTTCTTCGTCCAGACCCAGCAGCTTATCGCCGGCGGCCGCTTTCCCGAACTGCGCGGCCGCGAGACCGTGCCGATGCTGGGCGAGCTCGCCGCGCGCGGCTGGATCACCGCCGACGCGCGCGATGCGCTCACCAGGCAATACTGGTTCCTGCGCCGCGTCGAACATGCCATCCAGATGGTTGCCGACCAGCAGACGCATATCCTGCCGGAGGACGAAGAGGGGCTGGAGCGCGTCGCCCGCATGCTGGGCTTTGCCGATGCGGCAGGCTTTGCCGAAACGTTCCGCGCGGCGCTGCACCAGGTCGAGCGCCACTATGCAGCGCTGTTCGAAACCGCGCCGGAGCTTTCGGCCGGCATCGGCAATCTGGTCTTTACCGGCGACGTCGACGATCCCGATACCTTGCAGACCTTGCAGCGGCTCGGCTTCCAGCGGCCGAGCGACATCTGCCGGGTTATCCGCGGCTGGCACTTCGGCCGCTACCGCGTCACCAGGTCGGCGGAAGCGCGCGAGCGGCTGACCGAACTGACGCCGGCGCTGCTGCAAGCCTTCGGCCAGACGCGGCGGGCGGACGAGGCAGTGATCCGCTTCGACGAATTCCTTGCCGGCCTGCCTGCCGGCATCCAGCTGTTTTCGCTGCTGCAGTCGAATCCGGCTTTGCTGAAGCTGATGGCGACTATCATGGGCGCGGCACCGCGGCTGGCCGCCATCATCACGCGCCGGCCGCATGTCTTCGATGGGCTGCTCGATCCGGCGCTGCTGAGCGAACTGCCAAACCGCGCCTATCTGTCGGCGCGCCTTGCCGCCTTCCTCGAAGGCGACAGAGCCTATGAAGACGTGCTCGACCGGCTGCGCATCTTTGCTTCGGAGCAAAAATTCCTGATCGGCGTCAGGCTGCTTGCCGGGTCGATCGACCCGTCGCGCGCCGGCCGCGCTTTTTCCGATCTCGCCGACCTGACCATCGAGGCGGCATTGCAGGCGGTGATGGCGGAATTCGCTTTGCGTCATGGCTATATTGCCGGCGGCCGGGTCGCGCTGCTCGGCATGGGCAAGCTCGGCAGCCGCGAACTGACGGCGGGCTCCGACGTCGACCTCATCCTGCTCTACGATCACGACGCCGATGCGGAGGAGTCCGACGGCGACAAGCCGCTTGCCCCGTCGCATTACTACAGCCGGCTGACACAGCGGCTGATCGCCGCCGTTTCCGCGCCGACCGCCGAGGGCGTGCTCTACGAGCTCGACCTTCGCCTGCGGCCGTCCGGCAACAAGGGGCCGGTGGCCACTCATGTCGACGCCTTCAAGAAGTATCAGCGCCAGGACGCCTGGACATGGGAGCACATGGCGCTGGCGCGGGCCCGCACGATCGGCGGCGATGCCGAGCTCTGCCGCGAGATCGAAGGGGACGTTGCCGCAGTACTCGCTCTGCCGCGCGATCCAGCCAAGGTGATGGCCGAGGCATCCGAGATGCGCGCCATGGTCGACAAGGAGAAGCCGCCGCGCGATCCCTGGGACATCAAGCTGATCCCGGGCGGCCTCATCGATCTCGAATTCATTGCCCAGGTTGCGCTGATCACCGGAAAGATCGAGGCAGGCCGCAGGGCCACCGGCACGGCTGAGGTCCTGTCGCGCCTGGCGCCGGATTTCGCCAAGGCCCGGGTCAGGCAGGAACTGGTGGATGCCTATTCGCTCTATCTGGCGCTGACCCAGATGATACGGCTTTGCCTCACCGGCGCGTTCGAACGCGACGACGTTCCGCCAGGGCTTTCCGATCTGCTTCTTGCGGTCACCGACCTGCCGGATTTCGGGGTGCTTGAAGCGCACCTCAAGGAGACGTCGCAGAAGGTCAGAAAGGATTTCGACCTTCTGCTTCGTGCGAAACAACCGTGACGGCAACCAGCCGTACGGGCGAGAGCATCGGGCCCAAAATTGCGACCTGCTTTGGGAGGTTCCGATGTTCAATCAAAGAGATAGAGCGGGGGATTGAAGGTCCGCCGCTCTAGCATCGGGGGTGACGATGCAACAGGAGAAGACCATGAGAAAGACAACCAGACTTGCACTCGTTTTCGCAGCCCTGGCCGGCGCCGTCGGCACCGCTGCCTATGCAGACGAGCACTCCGTGGCCGGGCCGCGCGACGGCATGATGATGCGCCTCGGCAAGGTCATGAAGGACAATGACGGCACCATCACCTTCGACCAGTTCTCCGACGCCATGAACGCGCGGCTGAAGAAGATGGTCGCCGACAATGGCGGCAAGCTGACCGTGGCACAGCTCGCCGACGCGCTCGAGAAAGCACGCTTCGAGCAGATGGCCAGGCGCATCATCGCCCGTTACGACACCAAGGGCGACGGCACGCTGACCGCCGACGACATCACCAGCCGCCAGAAGAAGGTCTTCGCCGTGCTCGACCGTGACAATGACGGCAAGATCGAGAAGAACGAACTGCCGAAGGGTCCCGGCGGTCACCGCCAATGGGACGGCGAGGGCAATGACGGCGCTGACGGAATGCAGTGAGAATTGACAACCGCTCCGGCGGCGCGAGCCGCCGGAGACTTATTTTGTCATTCAGGCAGCCGCCCTGACCGCCTGCGCGGCTTTCTTGATCGGGATGCGTACCGAGACGATCGTGCCGACGCTTTCGGTCGAGCGGATCTTCAACGCGCCACCCTGAAGCTCGGCCAGCGAGCGCGAGATGGCGAGGCCGAGGCCGGAGCCGGCATGGCTCTTGGAGAACTGGTTTTGCACCTGTTCGAATGGCCGCCCGAGCTTGCTCAGCGCCGCCTTCGGGATGCCGCAGCCATTGTCCTCGATCGTCAGGATCAGCGCGCTGGAAATGCTGCGGGCTCTGACCGAGATGTGGCCGCCTTGCCCGGTGAACTTCACCGCATTGGACAGAAGGTTGATGAGGATCTGCTTGATCGCCCTGCGGTCGGCGAACAGCGTCAGCGAATCGGCGATGCGGGTTTCGACGGTGATCGACTTTTCCGCCGCCTGCAGAGAAACGACGCGAACCGTCTCCCTGATGAGCGGGCAGAGATCGATTTCTTCCTGATCCAAGGCGAACTGGCCGGCCTCGATCTTCGACATGTCGAGGATGTCATTGATCACACCGAGAAGATATTTGCCGCTGCCGTTGATGTCGGTGGCATACTCTTCGTAGCGCGGCGAGCCCAGCGGCCCGAACAGCCGCCGCTCCATCAGTTCCGAGAAGCCGATGATCGCGTTGAGCGGGGTGCGCAACTCGTGCGACATGTTGGCCAGGAATTCGGATTTGGCCCGGTTTGCCGCTTCGGCGCGCTCGGTTTCCTTCATGTATTTGCGATTGAGTTCGACGAGCTCGCGCGCCCGTTCTTCTTCCGCGCGGCGGGCAAGGCTGAGGTCATGGATTGTCGCCATCAGCCGGCGCTCGCTGTCGACCAGCTTCTCCTGGTGCAGCTTGATCTGGGTGATGTCGGAGCCGACAGAGACGGTACCGCCGTCCCTTGTCCGCAACTCGTTCACCTGCAGCCAGCGGCCGTCGGCAAGCTGGCGCTCGAAGGTAACGCCTCCCTGCGGTCCGTTGGTGTTGGCAAGCCGCCGCTCCGAGGCGAAGGCCAGCATGCGTTCCTCCAGAACGGCGCGCGGAGCGCCCGGCATCACGTCGCGATCCAACAGGCCGTTGTCCTGCTGGTATTTGGAATTGCACATGATCAGGCGCTCGGACGAATCCCACAGCACGAAAGATTCGTTGATGTTTTCGATGGCCGTCCTCAGGCGCAGGTCCGCCGCTTCGGAGCGCAGCGCCAGATGCCGCTGCTCGGTGACGTCGACGGCGATGCCGATCAGCTGGATCTCCGGCGCTTCCGGGTCGATAACGTGTGCTCTTGCGCGCATCCAAACCCATTGCCCGTCGGCATGGCGCATCCGGAACACCTGGTCGATATGGTCGATCTCGCGTGCGACGATCCTGTTGGCGAGTTCGAACAAATCGCCGTCCTCGGGATGAATGATTTCATCGACTTCGCCGAACGACAGCATCGTGTCACAAGGCTCGTAGCCCAGCATGTCGTACATCGAGCGCGACCAGTACATCTTGCCGCGCACCATGTCCCAATCCCACAGGCCGCAGCGGCCGCGCACCAGCGCCATGTCGATGCGCTGGTGGGCTTCGAGATAGATGCGATCGGCGGCCTGGGCGCGCGCCGCCTGGCCGAAATAGGCGTAGAGGATGATGATCAGCACACCGGCCGTCAGCACGAACAGCGTGACGTTGAGTGAGACCGTCTTGCGCCAGGCGTCAAAAACTGCCTCCCGCGGCACGAACGCTGCCGCGGCACCCTTTCGGCCGTTCGCCAGGCTCACTGCCGCGTACCAGTCCTGTCCGCCGATGCTGACCTCCATCACCCCGGCGCGGTCGCCGAACATGAACAGCGGCTGCCCGCCCTGTACGACGCCATCGAGCGACCGGCCCTCCCAGTGCATCGACTGCGGCGATACGGCAATGATCTTGAAGGCGCTATCGGTGATCGCCAGTACGTGGCTTCGGCCCATCGCGCCCTGACGACCGGTGCTCTCCAGCAGGTCCTGGATCGCGCCGGGCGTGGAACCCATGGTCGCATCGGCAGCGATCGAACTGGCCAGTTGGCCGGCGGCCAGCGCAAGGATCGCCTTGGCGTCGCGCTCGATCTCGTCGCGCTCGTTCATCAGTGACAGAAAGCGCAGTACTGCGATGATCAACAGAAACATGATAATGAGGGCCGGTATCGATCGCCGCAACAGCGGCTCGGCTGCCAGCAGCCGTCGGTAGGCAGGTTCGGCGATGAGCCGCGTATTGCCCGCGAGACCGTCGCTTCGCGCCTCGCGCCGCCCAAAAGCCGTCCCACCGGGCGCGCCCCACGCGTCCGCCTTCGCCATAAATGGCACTCCCCGATTTTCTGTCCCGCTTGACGATCCGGCAACGCCGCACTTCCGAATCGTCACTAAAGAATCAAAGGTGATTCGCCTTGTCCAGAGGCGCGGCGAAAAAAGATTAAAAATCGACTAAAATAACTGGGTTTTCGGGAGGTCTTCCCTTTTTCCCACAAGGGGACAACGGAGGTCGCTTACGCCAGGGTGCGCTCGACGATGTCTCGCAAATCGGCCGACAGCTTCTCGGTATTGGCGATCGAAAGCAACGCCTCCCTTGCCTTGGCCTGCCGCACCGGTTCGAGCGAGCGCCACGACCTGAGCGCCGTCGCCAGCCTGGCGGCCACCTGCGGGTTGCGTTTTTCGACCTGCAGCACCGTTTCGACGAAAAGCCGGTAGCCTTGGCCGTCGGTGCGATGGAAGCCGGTCTGGTTGGCGCTGGAAAACGTGCCGATGAGTGCCCGTACCCGGTTCGGGTTGGCCATCGAGAACGCAGGGTGGCCTGTCAAGGCGCGCACCGCGTCGACGGTTTGCGGGCCGGGCACGCTGGCCTGGATCTGGAACCATTTGTCCATGACCAGCGGATCGGTTGCATATTTCGCCTCGAAATCCGCCAGCGCCTTGGTCGCCTCCGGTGAGCCATGGTGACGGTGCGCAAGCACGGTCAACGCCGCGGCCCGGTCGGTCATGTTGGTCGCCGACTGGAAGTGCCGGGCAGCGAGTTCCGCACCTCCCGGCAGCAAGCACAGATAATCCAGCAGGACATTGCGCAGCGCCCGCCGCCCGGCACTGGCCGCATCCGGGCTGAACGGACCGTTGTCGGCGAGCCGATCGTAAAGTTTGGAGAATATCTCGCGGTTGGTCTCGGCGATCGCAACCGCCAGCGCCTCGCGCGCCGCGAAAATGGCGTCGGGGTCGATGTTCTTGCCGATGTCGCGGGCGATATCGGCCTCGCCGGGCAGCGCCAGCGCCAGTGCCCGATAGGCGGGTTCGAGCGCTTCGTCGCCGCCTATTTTGCCGGCAAGCCCGGTCAGCCGGGCGCTGAACTCGGGTTGCTTGTGGTCCAGGATCTGGCGGAAGGCTGCAATCAGCGCATCGGTCAAAAGCGAGTTGAACGACTGCCAGCGCGAGAAGGCGTCGCTGTCGTGGCCAGCCAGAAAAAACCGGTCGTCGGGCCGCTGCTCGACCGAAAGTGTCACCGGCGCCGAAAAGCCGCGGTTGAGCGACATGGCTGGACGCTCGGCAATCCCGGAAAACCTGACGACATGGCGGCGTTTGCGGATATGGATGACACCGTCCTCGACGTTCGCCCCTTCGGCGCCGCTGTGGGCTATCGCCTCGCCACCGGCGCCAACCAGGCCGAAGGCAAGCGGAATGTGCATCAGCCGCTTGCGGCTTTCCGACGGCGTTGGCGGCACCGACTGCTCGATTTCGAGCGTGAATTCCCGCGCTGCCGGATTATACGCCGAACTGACGGTCAGGTTCGGCGTACCGGCCTGATGATACCACAGCGAAAACTGCGACAGGTCGCGACCCGAGACGTCTTCGAACACTTTGATGAAGTCTTCGATCGTCGCCGCCTGGCCGTCGTGACGTTCGAAGTAGAGGTCCATGCCGGCGCGGAACGTCTCGGCGCCGAGGATGGTATGGATCATGCGCACGACTTCCGAGCCTTTTTCGTAGACCGTCGCCGTGTAGAAATTGTTGATCTCGCGGTAGCGGCGAGGCCGGACCGGATGCGCCAGCGGCCCTTGGTCCTCGGGAAACTGATGGGCGCGCAGCGTACGAACCTCGGCGATGCGCTTGACGGCGCGCGAGCGCTGATCGGCGGAGAATTCGTGGTCGCGGAAAACCGTCAGGCCTTCCTTCAGGCAAAGCTGGAACCAGTCGCGGCAAGTGATTCTGTTACCTGTCCAATTGTGGAAATACTCATGGGCAATGATGGCCTCGATATTGGCGAAATCGGCGTCGGTCGCGGTTTCCTGGTCGGCCAGCACATATTTGTCGTTGAAGATGTTGAGACCCTTGTTCTCCATTGCGCCCATATTGAAGTCGGACACGGCGACGATGTTGAAGACATCGAGGTCGTATTCGCGGCCGAATGCCTCCTCGTCCCATTTCATCGACCGTTTCAAAGCGTCCATGGCGTAGCCGGCGAGCCTCTCCTTGCCCGGTTCGACATAGATTCCGAGCTCGACCCTGCGGCAAGACAGGGTGACAAAACTGTCCGAGATCTTGCCGAGGTCGCCCGCCACCAGCGCAAACAAATAGGACGGCTTGGGGAAGGGGTCGTGCCAGACCGCATAGTGCCAGCCGCCGGCAAGCTCGCCGCTGCCGGCCGGGTTGCCGTTGGACAAAAGCAGCGGCGCCTCATTGCGCTCAGCTTCGATACGCACCGTATAGACCGACAGGATGTCGGGACGGTCGAGGAAATAAGTGATGCGGCGAAAGCCTTCGGCCTCGCATTGCGTGCAATAGACGTCGCTCGAGCGATAGAGGCCCATCAGCGCTTCGTTCTGCGCCGGCGCCAACACGGTTTCAATTCTCAGCTGGAAGCGCCTTGTCGCAGGGGGGCTGATGATTGTCAGTTGATCGGGCGTGACGAGAAAATCCGCAGGGCTCGGCTCCTGGCCGTCGATGGCGATGCCGCGGAGCGTCAGCCCGTCGCCATCCAGCACCAGTGGCACCGACGCCGCAATCCCGTCGCGGCGTTCGACCGTCAGCACGGCGGTCACATGCGTTGCTTCAGGCGAAAGGCGGAAAGTCAGGCTGGTTTCCGGAATGAGATAATCACTGGGGCGATAGTCTTCGAGCTTGAAGACCTGGCCGGTATCTGTGCGCATTCCTTGATTTTTCCTGTCGATCCGGGTGCGGCGGGCGGGTCCGCTGGTCCAAATAATTTGAAGTCTGCGCTCTTTACACGAAACGCTCCCTCGACAAAACTGCAGCGACGTCTATTTCAGGCGATCATTTCCCAAGCATCATCGCGAGGCTTCCATGACCGTCGTCACGCCGAAATTCGGAACGAGCGCCTCTTTGTCGCGTCGCGAGGATATGGCCTTCATCAAGGGCGCGCGGGAGGCGGGTACGATCGGATCGACGCCTGCCGCGCTCAATGCGGTGACCGACGCGCTCTACCGCACCTACGGCATCAGGCATATCGACATGCCGGCAACGCCGGCGTGCATCTGGGCGGCGATCGAGGAAGCAAAAGGGGCGTGACAGCCAGACCGGATTTGCCAGTGCTTGCAGCTGGCGACCTTGCCGGCGAGCACAGCACGCTGACCGGGATCTTGCTCAAGATCGTATCGGTGGCGGTCTTCGTCGGCATGTCGTCCTGCATCAAGGCGGCAGGCACCGTGCCGGCGGGCCAGATCGTCTTCTTCCGCTCCTTCTTTGCCATTTTTCCGATCATCGCCTTCCTCGCCTTCCAGGGAAAACTCGGAACCGCCTTTTCGACAAAGCGCCCGCTCAACCACATTGCGCGCGGCGTCGTCGGTGTCTGTGCCATGGGGCTCGGCTTCTTCGCGCTGACGCGGCTGCCGCTGCCGGAGGCGATCACACTGAACTACGCGCAGCCGCTGCTGGTCGTGGTGTTCAGCTCGATCTTCCTCGGCGAAGCCATCCGCATCTATCGCTGGAGTGCGGTTGCCGTCGGCCTGGTCGGGGTGCTGATCATCTCGTGGCCGGAACTGACGCTGCTCAGTTCGGGCGCTGCCCTCGGCGATCAGGAGGTGCTTGGCGTCATCGCCGCCCTCATAGCCGCGGCGATCTCGGCCATCGCCATGCTCCTGGTTCGCAACCTCGTCCAGAGCGAGCGGACGGCGACCATCGTGCTGTGGTTTTCGGTAACCGCGAGCGTCATGGCGCTGCTTTCGCTGCCATTCGGCTGGCAGGCGCTGACGCCAGCGCAGGCGGGGCTTCTGATTGCCGCGGGTTTTTGCGGCGGGCTTGGCCAGATCCTGATGACCTCGGCCTATCGCCATGCCGAGGCTTCCGTCGTAGCACCGTTCGAATACACTTCGATGATCCTCGGCGTCGTCGTCGGCTATCTGGTCTTTGGCGATATCGCCACGATCAACATGCTGGTCGGCGGCATGATCGTGGTTGCGGCGGGGATTTTCATCATCTGGCGCGAGCGCCAGCTGGGTCTCGAACGCACCCGCACCCGCAAGGCCGTTGCGCCGGAAGGGTGATCAACCCGCTGCGTCGGTCCGCTCTTTCGCCAGCCGCATCAGCACCGCCCGCGTCTGCTCGTCGGCGGGGAAAAAAGATTCGATCGCCAGCTCCGCCAGCGTCACGTCGAGCGGCGTGCCGAACACGGTGATGGTGCTGATGAACGACAGCACCGCGTCGCCATGGGCAAGCTTGAGCGGATGGACAATCGCGTTCGGTTCGACCGGCGCCGGCCGGCTGCCTTTAAGGCCGGACGGATAGGCCCGAAGCTCGCGCTCGAGCTCGACCAGAACCGGATCGGCGGCAGCGTCGTTCTGCCGCTTCAGGCGCTCCAGAAGATGCGTCCGCCATTCCGCAAGATCGACGATGCGCGGCGCGATGCCGCCGGGATGCAGGCTGAGACGCAAAACGTTGACCGGCGGCTTCAGCAGTGAGGCGTCGGCGACATTGGCGAGGAACGGGCCGATGGCGGCGTTCGCCGACACCAGGTTCCAATGCCGGTCGACGGCAAGCGCCGGGAACGGCTCGTGCGCCTTGAGCACGGTCTCGACCGCCGCCATCGCCGGTGCCATCGAGGCATCGTCAAGTGGTCGTTCGCTGAAGCTCGGGGCAAAGCCGGCGGCCAGCAGCAGCTGGTTGCGCTGCCTGAGCGGGATCGAAAGCTGCTCCGCCAGATGCAGCACCATGTCACGCGAGGGTGCGGCGCGGCCGCTTTCAACGAAACTCAGATGCCGCTGCGAGATCTCGGCCTCCATGGCGAGGTCGAGCTGGCTCATGCGCCGGCGTGTACGCCATTCGCGAATGAGACTGCCGGCGGAAATCTGGGCTGCTGTCATAACGAGATGACTAGGCCGGCAGTGGGCGCATTTCAATTACCTGCGAGATCATGATGCCGCCCTTCCTTCCTCGCAAGGGGAGGACGGAAGACGCGTTCTGCACCGTTACCCAAGTGCCCGCAACTTCGCCTTCACTTCGAGGAAATCCCGCCACGCCAGCTTCTTGTGCGCAGGCGTTCTCAACAAATAGGCCGGATGCAGGGTCGGCATGGCGGGAATGGCGACGCCAGACGGGGTCGTGTGGACGCGCCAGTTGCCGCGCAGCCGCAATATGCCTTCGGAGGTGTTGAGCAGGGTCTTTGCCGACGGGCCGCCGAGATTGACCAGCACCTTCGGATTGACCAGTTCGATCTGCCGCTCGATGAACGGCCGGCAGATCTCGGTCTCGTGCGGCGTCGGCGTGCGGTTGCCCGGCGGCCGCCAGGGAATCACGTTGGCGATGTAGGCAGATGTCCGGTCAAGACCGATCGCGGCCAGCATGCGGTCGAGCAGCCGGCCCGAGCGGCCGACGAACGGCAAGCCCTCTATGTCCTCGTCGCGGCCCGGCGCTTCGCCGACCAGCATCACCGCGGCAGTCGGATTGCCGTCGGCGAACACCAGGTTCTTGGCGGTGAATTTAAGATTGCAGCCGTCGAATGCCGCCATGTGCTGGCGAAGCTCGTCGAGGTTTGCCGCCGATCTCGCCAGTTGCCGCGCCAATGCCGCCTGCGCCTCGTCGGGCACCGTTGACATGGCCGGGGACGTTCGCACTGCCGGTGCCGTATTCGGTCTCTCGCCCATTTCGCCGCGCGACACGCTCGTCGAGCGATGAGGCGATGCATTTTCACCGGCCGGCAGAGCGGCCGCCGCAGGCACCCGCTCCGGCGGCCTGGCTTCTGCAAACCTGTTTACCGGCTGTTCTTCAAGTGCCTCGTCGACGCCGGCGCTGGCGTAGAAGGCCAGCAGCTCGGCGAGATCGGCTCGGCTAGTGTGGGGGGCGGCAGTCATGGTTTCACATTCGGCCGCGGAGCTTGAATTTGCAAGTTCAGCTCGACGGTATGCGCGGATCCTGCACCAGATAGAACGTCCAGCGCGGCGTGTAGTCGGTGATCAGGAAATAGAAGCTGGCGGTCTTCAGCGGGTCGATCTTGCCGTTCTTGAACAGCAGGCGGTCATACGGTTCGAAATTGCGGTCGAAATCGGCGTAGCTGCTCGACCAGATATTTTCGGGCGTTTTGTTGCGCTGGTCGAACGACAGGCCGTCGCCGAACACGCTCGGCTGGTCGAGGATCTCCTGGAGTTCGAACTGGAACTCGACCCAGGCTTGGCCGCTATTGTTGAGCACGTCGATGCGCATATACATCAGACCATTGGCGAAGTCTCCCGCCTTGCCGAACGGCTGGATCGGCCTTGTCGTGCGAATGGCCAGCGTTACCGGCGTCGCTGAATTCAGCTCTTCGGTGATGACCAGCGGATCCTCTTTCGTGCCGATGCCGGAAGCCCCGGTGATGCGGAAACCGCCGCGCTCGTCGGAAAAGGAATAGGCGCCGGTCGCCCAGACCAGTTGCTGCTCGGCACGGGCATCGAGGGCCGTCAGTGGCAGAAGCGCCAAGAGCGCCGCACGGCAAAACCGGCCGGGCGTGAAAAAAAAGCGCGTCGATGAAAAGCCAGCCGGCCCGAATATGCGCATGGCGGGAAGTATGGCCGATAAGCAAGCCGTCGAACAATTAAAAACATCAGTGCGACATATCTGTGCAAACGGAATAGGATTGAAGATTGATGCTCGTCACCGCGAATCTGTGCGGCAGGACGCGACTTTTTGATGAAATCGGTATTGTCACGTCCGCGCCGGTTTCCCGTCGCTATTTGATGCGCTATGCAGCGCGTGAGCCAGCAAGATGCCGGGAATAGCGAGCCAGTGAGGGATCGATGAGCGATATCGAACGCGAAAGCATGGAATTCGACGTGGTCATCGTCGGCGCCGGCCCGGCCGGCCTCGCCGCCGCGATCCGTCTCAAGCAGGTCAATCCCGAGCTTTCCGTCGTCGCGCTGGAAAAGGGCGGCGAAGTCGGCGCGCACATCCTGTCCGGCGCCGTCGTCGATCCGATCGGCATCGACCGGCTGCTGCCCGGCTGGCGCGAAGAGGAGGGTCATCCCTTCAGGACACCGGTCACCGACGACCATTTCCTGGTTCTCGGCCCCGCCGGTTCGTTCCGTCTGCCCAATATCCTGATGCCGCCGCTGATGAACAATCACGGCAACTATATCGTCTCGCTCGGCAATGTCTGCCGCTGGCTGGCGACCAAGGCCGAGGCGCTGGGCGTCGAGATCTATCCGGGCTTTGCCGCGGTCGGCCTGCTCTACAACGAGGCCGGTGCGGTCACTGGCGTCGTCACCGGCGACATGGGCGTCGAGAAGGACGGCACGCACGGTCCGGGCTTTGCGCCGGGCATGGCGCTGATGGGCAAATATGTCTTGATCGGCGAGGGCGCGCGCGGCTCGCTGGCCAAGCAACTGATCGCCAAATACCACCTTTCCGACGGTCGTGAGCCCGGAAAATACGGCATCGGCCTCAAGGAACTCTGGCAGATCAAACCGGAAAACCACCGGCCGGGCCTTGTCCAGCATTCCTTCGGCTGGCCGCTCGATTTGAAGACCGGCGGCGGCTCCTTCCTCTACCATCTCGAGGACAACCAGGTGGCAGTCGGCTTCGTCGTTCACCTGAACTACAAGAATCCCTATCTGTCGCCCTTTGACGAGTTTCAGCGCTTCAAGACCCATCCGGCGATCCGCGGCACCTTCGAGGGTGCCAAGCGGCTGGGCTATGGTGCCCGCGCCATCACCGAAGGCGGCTGGCAATCGGTGCCGAAACTGTCCTTCCCTGGCGGTGCGCTGATCGGCTGCGCAGCCGGCTTCGTCAACGTGCCGCGCATCAAGGGCTCGCACAATGCCGTGCTCTCCGGAATGCTGGCGGCCGAGCATGTCTGTGATGCGATAGCCGCCGGCCGCACCAATGACGAGCTGGCCTCCTACGAGGCCGCCTGGCGCGCCACCGATATCGGCAAGGACCTGAAGAAAGTGCGCAACGTCAAGCCGCTATGGTCGCGCTTCGGCACCATTGTCGGCGTCGGCCTTGGCGGCCTCGACATGTGGCTGAACACGCTGTTCGGCTTCTCGCCCTTCGGCACGATGAAGCACGGCAGGGCCGACTATGCGACGCTGGAACCGGCCGCCGCGCACCAGAAGATCGCCTACCCGAAGCCGGACGGGGTGCTGACCTTCGACCGGCTGTCGTCGGTGTTCCTGTCCAACACCAACCACGAGGAGAACGAGCCGGTGCATCTGCTCGTCGCCGACATGGACCTGCAGAAGCGCTCTGAGCATGACGTCTATGCGGGACCCTCGACGCGTTACTGCCCGGCCAGCGTCTACGAATGGGTCGACAAGGATGGCAATGCCGCCGCCGATCCTGCGGCCAAGGATGTGCGCTTCGTCATCAACGCGCAGAACTGCGTGCACTGCAAGACTTGCGATATCAAGGACCCGAACCAGAACATAAATTGGGTGCCGCCACAGGGCGGCGAGGGCCCGGTCTACCAGAACATGTAAGTCACAAGGTTTGCTCCGGACTAAACAAGATGAGGAGCAGCGCAACCGTAGGATTGTTGAATAAACCGCCTGCCTGTGTTTCCTTTCTGCGGCGACAGGGAGGAAGGAAAAATGCGCCTGGCAGTTCTGACGAGCGTTGTGGCGATCGGGGCATTGTGCGCCCCTGCAGCCTTGGCCGGCACTAAGGTGCTGGTCAAGACACGAACTTACAACATTGCCGGAACCACCGGCGCGGCCCTGATCGAGGCCATGGATCGCAGTGGGCCGAAGCACGGCTTCATGACCCACGCCATCGCGCAGACCGGCTACAGCGTCGATGATTGGACCTTCGACGCCCAACGGGAAAACGGCGTCTGCCGCCTGCGCCAGGCCAACGGGACGCTCAATCTCTTCTATACCTATCCCAAACTAGTCTCAGCCACGTCGCCTGCGCTGCAGAAGCGCTGGAAGCGGTTCTTCGCTGGCGTTCGCGCCCATGAAGAGACCCATGGCCGCATCGCCAGACAGATGATGCGGGCCACCGAAAAGTCGGTTCGAGGGCTGACAGTCGGTGATGACCCGCACTGTTTCGAGGCACGTCGCGAGGCAAAGCGCCGGATCAATGCCATCTATGCCGAATACGAGGCAAAGCAGATCGCCTTCGATGCGCACGAGCATCGCGACGGCGGCCCTGTCGAGCACCTCATCCGCGCTTTTGTGGGCCAGTAATAAGCCAGGTCGAGATTGGACTGCGGATTTTCAGCTTCGCGTCCCGCCAGGCAGCGCCGCAAGCGCGGTCGCCGTCTGGTGCTCGTCGAGCGGCTTTTGTTCATCCGACCGAAGCGAAAACTCCACCAGCACCGGCAGATGGTCTGAGCCGGTGTCCTCAAGGGTCGACGCCGATTGAATAACAATGGCGCCCTTGCTGAAGACCTGGTCGATCGGCAGTCCGGCGAAGCGCAGGAAATCCGGCAGCCTTCTGTAGAGCCAGGTCGGCCCGACCGACGGCATTACAGTCAGCTTGCCAAGCGATGCGACGCGCCGGACGGCGGCGCTCCATGGCGCTGCGTTGCAGTCGCCTGCCAGGATCGACGTCTCGCCAAGCGAGGCGATTTCGTCAGACAACCCTCCAATCTGCCGTGATTGGTTGTGCGGCCATGGCCAGGTGAGGTGGATGGCGGCGACATCGACGTCGGTTCCGCCGAAATCGACCGTGGCGATCGCCATCGCGCCGCGGCTGTCGCAGTGCGGCTCCGTGCCTATGCCAAACGGTCGTCTGGACAGCAGCGCAACGCCGAACACGCCATTGGGATATGGGCAGAGGATCCGGTAGGGATAGCCGCCGGATAGCAGCCCAAGCTTTGCCTTCCACGTTTCGGACACCTCGTCGAGGGTGATAACATCAGGCTGGGTCCGGCCGATCAGCGACAGCACCTTCTCAGGCGTTGGATTGTTGAACCTGAGGTTCATCTGCAGCAGGCGGTAGACTGGCTCGTCACCGAGTTTGGCTTCGTAGGCGGCCTGCACCTGCCATAGCCGCGAAAGCGGCAAGGCATTCTGCGTGGTGGCAAAGGAGGCTATCGCAAACAGCAATGCGACCGCGGCCTGCAGGCGAAACGAGGTGGCGAGCAGCGGCAGCGCGCAAAGCGCCATCAGCACCGAAAAATGGACGCGGAAATGAGCAAAGGAATCGAGGGCCGGATGCAGCGATCCGAAGAACCCGGCCACCAGCGCGGCCGAGAGTGCAAGCATTGCGACGAATGCCAGCGCAACCGTCATGTCCCGAACACGTGCCATCGCTTTGTCTATCGGCAGAAGTGCGGCTCAATCAAGATGACGAAATGTCCTGACCTGGACCGACACATGCGATTCGGCATTTACTGGAAGGCAGTTTCCGAAAAGCTCCTGAGTTTGCGCGAATGCAGTCGGTCCATCGGCATTTCAGCCAGCTTCTCCATCGCCCTGATGCCGATGGTCAGGTGCTGCGCTACTTGCCGCTTGTAGAACTCGGTCGCCATGCCCGGCAACTTCAATTCGCCATGCAGCGGCTTGTCGGATACGCAAAGCAGCGTGCCATAGGGCACCCGGAAGCGGAAGCCGTTGGCGGCGATCGTCGCCGATTCCATGTCGAGCGCGATCGCCCGCGACTGCGACAGCCGCTGGACCGGCCCGCGCTGGTCGCGCAGCTCCCAATTGCGGTTGTCGATAGTGGCGACGGTGCCAGTGCGCATGATGCGCTTGAGATCATATCCGGAAAGCCCGGTGACCTCGGCGACCGCTTCCTGCAGAGCCACCTGGATTTCGGCTAGCGGCGGGATCGGCACCCAGACCGGAAGATCGTCGTCGAGGACATGGTCTTCTCGTACATAGGCATGGGCCAGCACATAATCCCCGAGCGCCTGCGTGTTGCGCAGGCCGGCGCAATGGCCGAGCATCACCCAGGCATGCGGCCGGAGCACCGCAATATGGTCGGTGATCGTCTTGGCGTTGGAAGGCCCAACGCCGATATTGACCATGGTGATGCCGCCATGATTCGGCTTCTTCAGATGATAGGCCGGCATCTGCGGCAGGCGAGGCGGCGCAGCACCCTCACCGGGCGCGCCGTCCCCTGCTTTGGTCACGATGTTGCCCGGCTCGACGAACTCGACATATCCATCACCGCCATTGGCCATCAATTCGCGTGCACGGGCGACGAATTCGTCGATGTAGAATTGGTAGTTGGTGAACAGCACGAAGTTCTGGAAATGCTGGGGACTGGTCGCCGTATAATGCGACATCCGGTGCAGCGAATAGTCGATGCGTTGCGCGGTGAACGGCGCCAGCGGCCGTGCCTCGCCCAATGCCACTTCGAACGTGCCGTTGGCGATCTGGTCGTCGGTGCCGTCGAGATCCGGCACGTCGAACAGGTCACGGATCGGCCGTTTGATGCGCTCGGCAGCAGTCCCGTCGACATGCGTGCCTTCGAGGAAGGCGAAATGCAGCGGGATGGGAGTGGTCGATTCCGAAACCGTGACGGGAACGCCGTGGTTGCGCATGATCAGCCGAAGCTGTTCGGTGAGGTAGCTTTCGAAAAGAGCAGGCTGGGTGACGGTGGTTGAGAAATGCCCCGGCGTCGGCATGTGGCCATAGGCCTGCCGCGAGTCGATTTGCGTGAAGGAACTCGTGGTGACGCCGATCTCCGGATAGAAAGCCCGGTAGCGTTTGTTGTTGTCGCCGCCCGCGGCGAGCGCGGTAAATGAATCGCGCAGGAACTTGGTGTTGCGGTCGTAAAGCACCTGTAGGGCGGCGACCGCCTTCTTGGCGTCGTTGAAGCTCTGCCGGCCAAACGGCTCCGGCGTGACCACCGATTCAATGGCTTGGGGATAGATTCGCTTTTCCATGACCCAATATAGAGAGTTGGACGCGCGGTTGGGAGGGGGTAAGGCGGCCTCAATACGCGCTGTCGGCGTTTTTCGGTCTGCTAACCGCGCTGCAGGCTAACCAGCAGCACAAAGCCGAGGCCTGACTTCCTCAACGCAGGCGCCTCGATCGTCGAGCCGGCATTGGTGCGCATCGTCGGCACGGCCAGTACCGGTACCGAAAGAACAGTCAGGATGAGCGCCGCGCGCGGCAGCAGCCGAAGCGTCTTGAGGGTGTTGGCGGCGAGGCGGTTCATTGGCGTTTTGCTTTTCTCTAAAGGTTCAGCTCTTTGTCGTTTCAGTGGTGAAGATGGTTCAAGCAACCGAGTCGGCAGGAACTGGCGACGTCCCAGGAGCGGGACGGCCGGCCGGCTTCGGCGACAAGGACGGCGAACAACATGCCGAACAGACTCATCAGCAGGCAGACGATGGTGAAGCGGCGGGCAAGCATTGCGCGGTGTCTCCTTCAACACGCATGACAATGCCTTGCCCCGGCTGAACCGGCTCTGATCCCGGCGTTCATCTGCGGTTCAAAAATGGTTGATGATCTCTGAGAGGGTCCGCTGTGAGTGCAGCGACCCATGGCGACACCATGGCTGCGAGACCGATAACATGAAAACGGGGCCGACTGGCCCCGCTCACCCCGGCAGGAAGGGCACGATCAGAGCTTGTGCCAGGTCTGGCTCTTGCAGATCAGCCCGCCGAGCACGCAGCCGCTCATCTTGAGAGAACTGCCGGAAAGCGAAGCCTTGCCCGAATAGGTCTTGTCGGTTTCCGGGTCGGTTATCGTGCCGGCATATTTGTTGTCGCCGGCAACCTTCAGTGAACCGATGTTCTTGCCGGCAAATTTGCCGGATTTGAGCGTAATCGAAAATGCCCCGCCGCCACCCGAAATGGCGGCAGTCGATCCGGCTTGCGTTTTCCAATTGCCTTCGATCGGATCGGCCCATGCCGCGCCGGTCATCATTATTGCGGCCGCGAGGGCCAGGCTCACTTGTCGAAACATGTCTTTCCTCCCTCAGGTAAGTCCAATCGGGCTCCGTCCCGGGTGTCTGCCCCTTACGCAAACGTAAGCTAGTCCAGCTCCCGGAAAAACAAAAGCGGTGCCGCCACGGAAGGGTTGCGGGTTTTTGCCCGCTCCCGAACGGCCGCGCCGGCGAAAAATGAAACGGGCCGCACACGTCTTTGTCTTCTGTGGTTAGCGGAGTCTTGATCCGCGCCTCGCAAGTTTTCTTCAAATCTTGTGCAAACCGGCGCGATTGCTGGCTTTGTATCCTTAACGAATTTTCGTGTTTACCTCTTGTTTTAGCTTTGTTTTCCTCAAATTAAGCACGCCATTTAACGACGGATTCAAGCCTCCGGGGCATTCTCGAAAGCATCGAAAGAGCGGCCGCCCCCGACGGTAATCAAGGACACCGAGGGACATACGGAGACAGCTCTCGGGAGCCAGAACAGGGGATTTGAAATGGCACGTTTTGAAATGCTTGAAGCCGGCTTCGGCGCCATGGGGGCAACCGCCCAGGCCGATATTCTTTTCGAGTTGGGCATGATGTATGCGACTGGCCGCGATTGCGAGACCGACGTCGTCGCCGCCCACAAATGGTTCAACATCGCCGCGATCAAGGGTTCGGCCCGCGCCGCGGAACTGCGCTCCGAATTGTCTGCCGCCATGTCGAAGGTCGAGATCGCCAAGGCGCTGCGCGAAGCTCGCGAATGGATGACGATGCACTGAATTCGCCGGCATCGACCTCACAAGGGGTACTGACCTCACGACAGGGACGCTTCGGGTCAAGGCCGCGCAGAGGGCCGGGCCCGAAAAATCAAGGCCGCGCAAGACGGCCGGGCCAACAAGATCAAGAACACGGCGGACGAGCCGCGCCATAAACCGTACAAACAGGGAAGGCGAGCGGATCCTGGTGTGGATACCTCGGGAACTCGATGAGAAAAGCTGCGACCGGCCGGAACAAGGCTGGCGCGGCTTTGTCTTTGGAACAGCGCATTACAGGCCCAATCGAGCGCCGACGATGCGTCTAGACAGCTCCGGTGAAGGATGAAATTCTCCCGCCATTCTGGAAGAGGCGCGGCCGGGATGGTCGCGCGAGAGTGGAGGAGTTGTGTCACCATGAAGAAATTCAGTATTTTCAGCGCAGCCATATTTGGCCTGATGATGACCGCGCCGGTCGCCTTCGCCGATGACATCACCTTTTCGGTGGTCGGACCGATGACCGGTCAGCTTGCCAACATCGGCGATCAGTTTAAGCAAGGCGCGCAAGCCGCCGCCGACGCGATCAACGCGGCGGGCGGCGTCGACGGCCGCCAGATCAAGCTCGACATCGAGGATGACCAGTGCGATCCGAAGCAGGCGGTTTCGGTCGCCAACCGCGTCATCGCCAACGGTGTCAAGTTCATCGATGGCCACGCCTGCTCGGGCTCCAGCATCCCGGCCTCCGCTGTCTACGCCGAAGCCGGTGCGCTGATGATGAGTCCGGCTTCCTCGAACCCGGTGTTGACCGATGCAGCGGCGAAAGCCGGCTGGCCGACGATCATGCGCCTCTACACGCGCGACGATGCGCAGGGCGCTTTCATCGGTCCCTGGATCGCCAAGAAATATGCCGGCAAGAAAGTCGTCATCCTGCACGACAAGAGCGCCTATGGGCAGGGCGTGGCCGATGCCGTGAAGGCAACGATGAACCAGAACGGTCTCAATGAAATCCTCTACGAGGGCATCAACGCTGGCGAGAAGGACTATTCCGCTCTTGTTACCAAGCTCAAGGAGCTGAAAGCCGACGTCGTCTATTTCGGCGGCTATCACCCCGAAGCCGGCCTGATCCTGCGCCAGTCGGCGGAGCAGAACCTCAAGTTCCAGTTGATCATGCCGGACTCGATCGCTTCGCCGGAATTCTGGCAGGTTGCCGGTCCGGCCGGCGAAGGCACCATGTTCGTCTTCCCATCGAATCCGCAGGCGAAGCCCGAAGCCAAGGAGGCCATCGCCAAGATCAAGGCCGGCGGCTTCGTGCCTGAGGGCTTCACGCTGTTTTCCTATGCGGTGATCCAGGCCTTCGCCGAAGGCATCAAACGCGCCGGCAGCGACGATCCGGCAAAAGTCGCCGAAGCGTTAAAGAACGGCCAGCCGATCAGCACGGTTGTCGGCTCGGTCACCTTCGACGAGAAGGGCGACCTCAAGAACGCGAGCTACGACATCAACCAGTGGCATGACGGCAAATACGCGCCGATCCAACCGTGATGGCCGCGGCGCCGCAAGACGCGCTGCTGTAATCGAACATGGCCGGGGGTCAAACCCGGCCACATTTTTTTTGGCGACGCCTTTGTCACGCGTTCGAGATCACTTCGTGGATAGGGAAACAGCAGTCAACTGAGGTTCCTCGACAAAGCGAACCAGCACGGTGCCGTCGGTTACCTGCGCGCCTTCGGCAGCAATCTCGGCGATAACCCCGTCATGGGGCGCGGCAATGGTGTGCTCCATCTTCATCGCCTCCAGGATCAGCAGCGGCTGGCCCTTGATCACGGACTCGCCTTTGCCTGCACGCACCAATTTGACCAGGCCGGGCATTGGAGCGCGCAGGCTGACGGAAGCGGCGGCGGCTTCGTCGGCTCGGGCCAGCGGATCCGGCACGGCAAAACCGTAGCCGATGGCGCCATCGAAGACCGTGACGTGGCCCGGCCAGCGGGCGAGGCGAGGCGCCGCGCGGAGATCCCGCGAATTGACGCTGTCATAGGGCGCATCCAGCGCCACCTCGAACCGCCCGTCCGGCCGCACCGACACGCGCGCGCCGATCTCCTGCTCGCCAAACTTCAGCAGGGTGCTCCGCGCTACAGCGTGGAAATGCGCATAGCCGGCCAGTGACGACCAGGGATCGTCCGAGGACGGCAAGTCGCGCGCACCGGACGCGGCAAGTGCCGCGGCGGCAATCGTCTCACCGCTCGGCGGCGGAACCGCCGTCAACGCCTGCTGGTGCCTGGCGATCAGGCCGGTATCGACATCGCCCGCCGCAAAATCCGCATCAGCGGCCAGCGCGGCAAGAAAGCCAGTGTTGACCGTCGAGCCGGCGATTTCGGTCTGCGACAGTGCCGTGCCAAGCGCGATGAGCGCCGTCCGTCTGTCCTTGCCATGAACGATCAGCTTGGCGATCATCGGATCGTAGAACGGCGAAATCGCATCGCCAGCGCGTACACCGGTTTCGACGCGCATGGTCGCACCCTCCGGTGCCGGCTGCGGAAATTTCAAATGGTGCAAGGTGCCGGTCGCCGGCAAAAACCCTCTTGCCGCGTCCTCGGCATAGATGCGCGCCTCGAAGGCGTGGCCGGAGAGCGCGATCTCGCTCTGCGTCTTCGGCAGTTTTTCGCCGGCGGCTACCCGCAACTGCCACTCGACCAGGTCGATGCCGGTAACCATTTCGGTGACGGGGTGCTCGACCTGCAGACGGGTGTTCATTTCCATGAACCAGAAACGGTCGGCCTTCAGACCTTGCGAGGCATCGACGATGAACTCGATGGTACCGGCGCCGGAATAGTGGATTGCCTTGGCGGCTTTCACCGCCGCCTCCGTCATCGCCTTGCGCAGTGCCGGCGTCATGCCGGGGGCAGGCGCCTCCTCGATCACCTTCTGGTGGCGGCGCTGCGCCGAGCAGTCGCGTTCGTGAAGATGCACGGCGTTGCCGAAATTGTCACCAAACACCTGCACTTCGATGTGGCGCGGCTTGTCGACATATTTTTCCACCAAGACGCGGTCGTCACCGAACGCGGCTTTCGCCTCGCGCCGCGCGCCCGACAGTGCTTCCGAAAAATCATCGGGATGCTCGACGCGCCGCATGCCTTTGCCGCCGCCGCCGGCGCGCGCCTTGATCAGTACGGGGTAGCCTATCTCGCGCGCCTTGGAGGCGAGCAACACGATCTCCTGCGCTTCGCCGTGATAGCCCGGAACGACAGGCACGCCGGCCTTTTCCATCAGCCGCTTGGCCGCGTCCTTCAGTCCCATGGCACGGATCGAGGCCGCCGACGGCCCAATGAAGATCAGCCCCGCCGCGACCACCTGGTCGACGAAATCGGGGTTTTCCGAAAGAAAGCCGTAGCCCGGATGGATGGCCGCGGCACCTGTGGCCAAAGCCGCCGCGATGATCTTGTCGCCGCGCAGATAGCTTTCGTTGGCGGGAGAGGCGCCGATATGCACCGCTTCGTCGGCCATTTCGACATGCAGGGCGTGAGCGTCGGCGTCGGAATACACGGCGATGCTGCGCACACCCATTCTGCGTGCCGAGCGGATCACCCGGCAGGCGATCTCGCCACGGTTGGCGATCAGGATCTTGGCGAACATCGGGCCTCCACAGGCAGAGCTGCCGCCAACGGCGCGAATTCTCGTCACGCGAACTGCGGCAATGCCCTGCTTTGTAGTCTGGCGGTCAAAGGGTAGGCAAGGGAGGCCTGCCTACTTTGAGGCCGCGATTTCGCAAGCTCCCCCGGTCGTGACCCTGTAACGGTCGCGGGTGACCTGGCAGGATTTCATCGCCATATCCTCGGCAGCCTTTTGCGAGGGCGCATTCAAGCGCGAGCCGCACAGGATGTACAACGAACGCACCCGGGAATACGGAGTGGTCGCATAAGCTGAATGGCCGCTGGCCGCGACATAGGCCTTATATGCCTTGGTGCATGGCCGATCCGCGGTCGCCGGAAAATACGGGTAGAAGCGGACGTCGCCCTTGCTTCCAGCCAGCGATTCCG
The DNA here is from genome assembly GCF_040318825.1 of Mesorhizobium sp. M1006. Taxonomy (NCBI): domain Bacteria; kingdom Pseudomonadati; phylum Pseudomonadota; class Alphaproteobacteria; order Hyphomicrobiales; family Phyllobacteriaceae; genus Mesorhizobium; species Mesorhizobium sp. M1006. The sequence continues at coordinate 111,237 of NZ_JAMYMZ010000005.1, read as the reverse complement.
CCGCGCCGACATTGGGGCTCGAGATTAGAAGCAACCCGGTTATTAGCGAGAAGACTGCTTGTTTGACGCTTATAGATTTCATTTTTCCCACCCATTGAATATGTCGAAGGCCGACGAGTGTCGGTCTATTTGGAGGCAGCTATGGCGCAGGCCCCTGCAGTCGTGACCTTGTACTTGCTGCGCGCGGACTGGCAGGATTTCAACGCCAGCGCCTCGGCAGCCTTCTGGGATGTTGCATTCAGATAAGCACCGCAAATAGTGAATTCGGTTGCCCAGTTGAATGGCGTCATCGCATAGGCCGAGTGACCGCCAGCCGCCACATAGTCCTTGTAATTCTTGCCGCAGCCTCCGATTGTACCCGGTGCAAAATAGACCGGAAAGCGGCTGTCGCCCTTGCTTCCCGCCAGCGATTCGGCGGCGCCGACATTCGGTGCAGAGGCCACAAGCAGTGCAAGTACCGACATGGTTGCTCGCTTGATTGATAAAGATTTCATTGCCAAACCCATTTGAACCCCAAACACTGAAATATATTCGCCTACTTGGAGGCAGCGATTTCGCAGCCGCCGCCTGTTGTAACTCTGTAACTGTTGCGGGCGGCCTGACAGGATTTCAACGCCAATTCTTCGGCAGCTTGCTGTGACGGTGCATTCAAGCGCGAGCCGCAGATGATGTACAGAAAACGCACCCGGGAATACGGAGTGGTTGCATAGGCTGAATGGCCGCCGGCCGCTACATAGGCCTTGTAGGCCCTGGTACACGGATCCTTCGGGCTCTGCGGCAAATAGGGATAGAAACGGGTCTCGCCCTTGCTTCCCGCCAGCGACTCCGCTGCACTGATGCCAGGCGTCGCTAATATAAGCAACGCCGCAAGTATATGCGCAGTTGTTCTCTGAAAAACCCGCCGCCTCATCTTCGCCCAATCCCCATTGGTATTTGCGATGATCAATAGCCGTGATTCTTTCGTCTGGCCAGATCGAGAAGCAAAAAATAGTCTGGAGATGTGGTGGGTTGTCTCCCGCGCAGGGTCACACCCTGCCGAGTGCAGCGACGACCCGCTGATACAATTCGGCCGTCGGCTCGTCGAAGCAGCAGAAAATGACGGTTGCCGGAGCGATGTTCTGGCCGATGAAGGCGCTCACGGTCCCGACAGCAATTTGCGTCGCCTGATCCTTCGGATAGCGGTAGGCCCCGGTCGAGATCGCAGGAAACGCCACCGTCCGGCAGTCCTTTGCGGCGGCGATTTCGAGCGACCGGCGATAGCAGGAGGCGAGCAGTTCGGCTTCTCCTTTGCTGCCACCTTGCCAGACCGGCCCGACCGTATGAATGACGTAGCGCGCGGGCAGCCTGTAGCCCTTGGTGATTTTTGCGTCTCCGACCTTGCAGCCATGCAAGGTCCGGCATTCTGCCACAAGCTCGGGGCCGGCCGCGCGGTGGATAGCGCCGTCGACGCCGCCGCCTCCGAGAAGAGAGGTATTGGCGGCGTTGACGATGGCATCGACCGCCAGCTTCGTGATGTCGCCGGTTTGAATGCGAATCCTCTGGCCGATTTCGCTCATCTCACATCCTGAACACGCCGAATTTTGTCTCCTCGATCTCGGCGTTGAGCGCGGCCGAAAGGCTGAGCGCCAGCACCTCGCGGGTCTTGGCCGGGTCGATGATGCCGTCGTCCCAGAGCCTTGCCGACGAATAGAGCGGGTGTCCCTCGTGCTCGTACTTCATCAGGATCGGCTTCTTGAATTTCGCTTCCTCCTCAGCGCTCCATTCCCCGCCCTTGCGCTCGATGCCTTCGCGCTTGACCACGGCCAGCACCGTTGCCGCCTGCTCGCCGCCCATCACCGAAATGCGGGCATTCGGCCACATCCACAGGAAGCGTGGCGAATAGGCGCGTCCGCACATGCCGTAATTGCCGGCACCGAACGAGCCGCCGATGATCACGGTCACCTTCGGCACCTTGGCCGTTGCGACCGCCATGACCAGCTTGGCGCCGTCCTTGGCGATGCCGCCGGCCTCGTATTTTCGCCCGACCATGAAGCCGGTGATGTTCTGCAGGAAAATCAGCGGGATCTTGCGCTGGCAGCACAGCTCGATGAAGTGCGCGCCCTTCAGCGCGCTTTCCGAAAACAGCACGCCATTGTTGGCGACGATGCCGACCGGCATGCCGCTGAGATGGGCGAAACCGGTGACCAGCGTGGTGCCATAATTCTGCTTGAACTCATCGAACTCGGAGCCGTCGACGGTGCGGGCGATTACCTCGCGCACGTCATAGGGCTGGCGCAGATCCGTCGGCACGATGCCGTAGAGTTCATGTGGATCGTGAAGCGGCGGAATCGATTTCTGCAAGGCCAGGCTTACATTTTTGTTCCGATTCAGGTTTTTGACGATACGCCGGCATATGGCCAGCGCATGCTCGTCGTCGAGCGCATAGTGGTCGGCAACGCCGGAAAGCCTTGTGTGCACGTCGGCGCCACCGAGGTCCTCGGCGGTGACGTCCTCGCCGGTGGCCGCCTTCACCAGCGGCGGCCCGCCGAGAAAGATGGTCGCCTGGTTGCGCACCATGATTGTCTCATCCGACATCGCAGGCACATAGGCGCCGCCGGCCGTGCACGAGCCCATGACGCAGGCGATCTGCGGAATGCCGGCGGCCGACATGTTGGCCTGGTTGTAGAAGATGCGGCCGAAATGATCGCGGTCGGGAAACACCTCGTCCTGGTTGGGCAGATTGGCGCCGCCGCTGTCGACCAGATAGACGCAAGGCAGATTGTTCTGCAATGCGATCTCCTGTGCACGCAGATGCTTCTTCACCGTCAGCGGATAATAGGTGCCGCCCTTCACCGTGGCGTCGTTGACGACGACCATCACTTCGGTGCCTTCGACGCGGCCGATGCCGGCGATGAGGCCGGCCGAAGGGATGTCCTCGCCATACATCGACCATGCCGCGAACTGGCCGATTTCGAGGAAGGGCGAGCCTGTGTCGAGCAATTGGGCTAGGCGTTGCCGCGGCAGGAGCTTGCCGCGGGATTCGTGCCGCTCACGCGCCTCTTCCGAGCCACCGCGCTCGATGGCGGCGGCTTTTTCAGCAATATCGGCGACCAGCGCCCGCATGCGCCCGGCATTGGCGCGGAAAATATCGGAGGCGGGCGATATCTGCGAGGTGAGGGGGGCCATGGCGCTACCGGATCAGCTCGATCTTGCAGCCGACATCGAGGTCGCCCCAATCGCGATCAGCGGTGACGGCAATGGCATTCTCGCGAATTGCCAGCGCCAGGCAAGCCCGATCGCCCAGCGACAAGCCGCGATGCCGCGTCAATTGGCGAAGCTGCCCGGCGGCGATGCCCATCGCGTCGTCGAAAACGGCGATCGGCATGCCGAGACTGGCGAGGTCGTCCGCAGCCTGTTCCATGCTGCGTCCCTTGTCGATCAGCTTGGCGATGATTTCGGCCGCATTGACCGAACTGCATTGTGCATCCGGCGCGAACCCCAAAGCATTATCGGTGCCTTGCTCGTTGAGCAGGATTGCGAGCGCCGCCGAACTGTCCATGACATAGGGCTTCATTTCGCCCGCTTTCCCGTTGTCCCTTCGGCGTGAAGCCGGTCGAGACGCTTGTCGCTTCGGCGCTGCTCTTCCCGTCGCTCTTTCAGAAATTCGTCGACGACGCTTTCACCGGGCTGTTTCAACGCTGACAATTCGGCCTGGACGCGTCGCAGATTCTGCAGCCACGATCTTACCCGCAGTTCGCCGTTCTCGACATGCAGGATCATATCGTCGCCAGGCTTCACGCCCATCTCCTCGCGCATCGCGGCAGGGATGACGAAGCGCCCGCCCTCGCCAAGCTTGACACGCTCGCGTTTCGCCGGAGCACGAAGCTGTGGTTGGCGAGCGCCGGCATCGAACTGTGTTTGCGGATCTTCGTCAAATCCGGACTTTCCCGTTCTGCCCGCCATGGTCCACCTCGCCTGGATTGTGGCACATTACCCCATGTATGCCACATCGTGCGGCTTCTGGCAAAATCTCAAAAAGACGCCATCAGGCGCCCTCCGCCATAATTTCTCGTCCGATCAGCCAGCGACGGATTTCGCTGGTGCCGGCGCCGATCTCGTAGAGCTTGGCGTCGCGCAAAAGCCGGCCGGTCGGGTAGTCGTTGATGTAGCCGTTGCCGCCCAAAAGCTGGATGGCGTCGAGCGCCATCAGCGTTGCCTTTTCGGCGGCGAAGAGAATACAGCCGGCAGCATCCTTGCGGGCCGTCTCACCGCGATCGCAGGCGGCGGCTACGGCATAGACGTAGGCGCGCGCCGCGTTCATCGTCGCATACATGTCGGCGAGTTTGCCTTGCACCAGCTGGAATTCGCCGATCGGCTGACCGAACTGCCTGCGTTCATGCACGTAAGGTATCGCCACGTCGAGGCACGCTGCCATCAGCCCGACCGGCCCGCCGGCCAGCACGGCGCGTTCGTAGTCGAGGCCCGACATCAACACCTCGACGCCGCGCCCTTCCTCGTGCAGTACATTGTCGAATGGCACTTCGACATTCTCGAACACCAACTCACCGGTGTTCGAGCCGCGCATGCCGAGCTTGTCGAGCTTTTGCGCCACCGAAAAACCGGCAAAGGCTTTTTCGACGATGAAGGCGGTGATGCCGCGCGAATTGAGTTCCGGATCGGTCTTGGCGTAGACGACCAGCGTCTCGGCATCCGGCCCGTTGGTGATCCACATCTTGGTGCCGTTGAGCACATAGCGGTCGTTGCGCTTTTCGGCGCGCAGGCGCAGCGACACGACATCGGAGCCGGCACCCGATTCCGACATCGCCAGTGCGCCGACCTTTTCGCCGCTGCAGAGCGATGGCAGATACTTTTCCTTCTGCGCCTGCGTTGCCCAGCGGTTGATCTGGTTGACGCAGAGGTTGGAATGGGCGCCGTAGGAGAGGCCGACCGAGGCCGAGGCGCGCGAAATCTCCTCCATCGCCACGACATGGGCAAGGTAGCCCATGCCGGTGCCGCCGAAATCGGGATCGGCGGTGATGCCGAGCAGGCCGAGCCCGCCGAGTTCGGCCCACAGATGTGCCGGGAATTCGTTCGAGCGGTCGATTTCGGCGGCGATCGGTGCGATCTTTTCCTGGGCGAAGCGCCGCACCAGGTCGCGCAGCGCCTCGATGTCTTCGTCAAGCCCGAAGTTGAGCGTATGCATGTACATGCCGTTCCTCCCGGCGCACGATCCCGAAATCGGGATCATGCGCGAAATCAAGTTGCTAGAGCGTCCTTTGCGCGCCCGAATAGAGGCGCGGCGTCGTAGCTCGTTGACGCGCCATCGCTCTTTGCTCCAACAAGGCGCATTGTCATTGCCAGATATGTAGCGGTGACTTCGGCGATCGACAGCCGCTCGCCCGGCCGGAACCAGACAATGACGCCGGTCATCATCTGGATCAGCGCCATGGCGGTGAGCCCGGTGTCTTCGATGCTGAATAACCCCGCTTCGACGCCGTCGCGCAGGATGGCGCGCAGCTCCTTCTCGTAGGCCGTGCGCATGCGCAGGATCTGCGTGAGTTTTTCATGCGACAGGCTGCGCAGCTCCATGTTCGAGACATGGGTGGAGTGGCGGCGTTCGATATGGAAAGCGATGTGGTTTTCGACATAAGCGGCAAGCCGCGCTGCCGGATCAGCGCCGACAGGGCGTGTTGCGCGCCACGCCTCGATCAAGCCTTCCATATGCTCACGCATCAGCATGAACAGAAGGTCCTGCTTGGTCGGGAAGTAGCGGTACAGCGCCGCTGCCTGGACGCCGACCTCGGCCGCCAGCTGGCGCATCGACATCGCCTCGTAGCCGAGACGCGCAATCAGGCTGACTGCCGCCTCGCGGACCGCAGCTTCGGTCTTCTCTCCGTCGGAACCGGTCGTACGCGCCATGACAAGCCGCCTTTTCGCGGAAAATAAAACAAACGTTCAATTAATTCAAGAGGCGCGTCCGGGCAGGGCAATGGCTTCAGATTTGCTCTATCTGCACCCTCGAGAACTTTGTGCGATGGAAGCGAATGAGCAGGACCATGCCTTGCTAGGCAACAATCCTGAAATCGGCCGACATGTCGCGAGCCTCGATCTCCTCGACATCGACCTTCGAAACCGCTGCCCCTGGGGGCCCTTGCCGAAGCCGTTCGATCATTGCCAAGACCGCCGCATCGGTCCCTGCAATCAAGGCTGTCACCGAGCCGTCAACTTCGTTGCGCACCCACCCGCCAAGGCCAAGCGCCGACGCCTCGCGCCGCGCCCAGACCCGGTAGCTGACGCCTTGCACCTTGCCGTAAATGCGTACCTGCACAGTCCGGTCGGTCATCACGCTCTCCATCCTCTGAGGCGAGTCTGGCGCATCGCCGTGCAAATTCAACCGCGTTGCCGCCGGTCAGCCACATAGGGCGAAGGCTCTTCAATTCCCTCGCGCTGCCGCCAGCGCGCCAGGCAGTTCCTCGGCAAAGATGTCGAGCTCGTGGTCGAGGCCGACACTGACCCGGATGCAGCGGTCGAGAACCGGCACCATCGGCTTGCGGATGAAGACGTCGCGTGACAACAGCGCCTGCAGCACTTTCAGTGCGAAAGCGCCGTCGCGGCCGCAGTCGATGGTGACGAAATTGGTCGCCGAAGCCAGCGGCTTCAGCCCGTTCGCTTCGGCTGTTGCGGCAATGCGTCGACGGCCGGCGGCGACCCGCGCCACCACGCTCTCCAGCCAGGCCTGATCGGCAAGCGCCTCGACACCGGCGATCTGCGCCATGCGGCTGACGCCATAGTGGTTGCGGATCTTCTCGAAGTCCCGAATCACCTGGGCCTCGGCCACCGCATAGCCGCAGCGTATGCCGGCCAGCCCATAGGCCTTGGAGAATGTGCGCATGCGGATGACGTTCGGCCGCGCCATATCGATCGGCGGCAGCGCTGAGGCTGGCCCTAATTCGCCATAGGCTTCGTCGAGTACCAGCATCGTGGTCTCCGGCAAGGCTTCGATGAAGCGGCTGAGCTCGGCGGCTTCCCACCAACTGCCCATCGGATTGTCCGGATTGGACAGGTAGACCAGTGGCGCCTTTTCCCTGGCCACTGCCGCCAGCAGGCCGTCGAGGTTTTCCCGATCGTTCTCGTAGGGCACTGCGACCAGCCGGCCGCCGACGCCGGCAACATGAAAGTTGAAGGTCGGATAGGCGCCGCGCGAGGTCACCACCGCGTCGCCGGGCGCCACATACATGCGCGCCACCAGGCTGAGCAGCCCGTCTATGCCTTCGCCGATGACGACGTTTTCGGCGCCGACGCCGAGATGCCCGGCGGCAGCTACCTTCAAATCGTGATTATCGGGGTCGCAATACATCCACATGTCGCCGGCAATCTCAGCCATGCGGGCAATGACGCGCGGGGAAGGGCCAAAACTGCTCTCATTGGCGCCGATGCGGGCGCGAAAGGCGCGGCCGCGATCACGCTCCTGCGCCTCCGGGCCGACAAACGGCACCGTGGAGGGAAGCGCGTCGATGAGCGGCGTAAGGGGAGGGCGCAGGCGCATGATAGGGCTCGTTCGAAAGGGGGCCTTCTTGCTAGCCTGCCGGCTTGGCCTGCGCAAGTTCCGCGGCAGGCGGGAACGTCAGGCTGGATTCTCCCGGATCATTTTGCTAGCGAGACATGATGAGCAACCGACTGCCGCCCGCCTGGTCCAAACATATAAAGTCGCGCTCGGCGCCGAAAGTGGAACCGCCGAAAGCCAAACCATTGTCGCGGGCGCAGGCCGACGACATGCTGCTGAAACAGGCATATGACTTTCAGCAGGCCAAGCGGTTGGCCGAGGCTAAGGAACTGTGCCGTCGCGTGTTGGAGCGCACGCCCAACCATCCCTTGGCATTGTATATCATGGGCACGCTATTCATCGGGCTCGACGATGAAATTGCATTGCGATATTTGGCGTTAGCCGTCGGCGAGGAGCCTCGAAACCCCTATTACCACCTTAGTCTGGGTGAAACCTATCTGAAGGTCAGCGAATATTCGCCCGCAATCACGCATATCCAGCAGGCCTTGAAGTTGAAGCCGGATTTGCTGGAAGCGCTTTGCGCGTTGGGACGCGCTTACGTCGAATTCGACAAGGCTGACATAGCTCTGCCGCTTTACGAGAGAGCGCTCAAGATCAACCGCGATCATCCCCGCGTTCGGGCGGGATTGGCCAGCGCCCTCATCGGTCTCGGCCGCATGGACGAAGCCGAAATCTATCTGAAAGAGGCGATCGAACGTCGCATAGCCATGCCAGCCGCCTATAATGAGCTTGTGCGCACGCGCAAATTCACTGAAGAGCCGGCGGAACTTAAGTCCATCTTGCGCGAGCTTGGCAACCCAAAGCTTGACCCGGACAGTGCGATGACACTTCATCACGCTGCCGGCAAGGTGCTGAACGACCTTAAGCGCTACGACGACGCGATAGATCATTTCAAGAAAGCCAAACAGGTCGCCGGCTATAAGTTCGATCTGGAAGCCTATCGCCGCTGGGTCGACTCCACGATCGAGTTCTTCAACCCGGATATGTTGGCTGCCAAGGCGGGTTATGGAAGCCCATCGGAAGTGCCCGTGTTTGTACTGGGCATGCCCCGCTCGGGGACCACCCTGACCGAGCAGATTTGCGCGAGCCACCCGGATGTTCACGGCGCAGGAGAACTCAGCAAGCTAAGACGAACCGCAAATGCTATCGGCCTTACGAGGCTTTCGGCACAGGGCTTGGCCCAATCGATCGTGCCGATCACCCCCGACCTAGCCAAGATGCTGACCGAGGGGCACCTGTCCTACCTTCGTGAGCGTGCGCCGACCGCACTTCGCATAGTCGACAAAATGCCCCAGAATTTCGAACTGATAGGCCTCATAGGCCTTCTTTTCCCCAACGCGCGGATTATTCACTGTCGCCGCGACGCCATCGACAATTGCCTCTCATGCTTTTTCCTGAATTTCTCCAAGGGACACAGCTACATCACCGACCTGCAAACGCTCGGGCTGTATTATCGTGAATATGATCGCCTGATGCGACATTGGGACAAGGTTTTTCCGGGACGCATCTTCGAAAGTCGCTACGAGACGCTGGTTGCGGATCAGGAGGCACAATCGCGCCGTCTGATCGATCATCTTGGATTGCCCTGGGACGATGCCTGCCTGCGCTTCTTCGAGAATGACGGTTCGGTCAACACGGCCAGTCGCTGGCAGGTTCGGCAGCCCATCTACAACTCGTCCATCAAGCAATGGAAAAATTATGAGAGCAAGATCCAGCCGCTGATTGACGCCTTGGGCGACCTGGCCGAACTTTGAACAAGTAGGTGCGACAAGGCCCGTTAGAACGAGCAATGTAAGCGAAGCATGCCGCCGACGCCGGCAATATGAAAATTGAAGGTTGGGTTGGCGCCGAGCGAGGTCACCACCGCGTCGCCGGGCGCCATACATGCGCGCCACCAGGCTGAGCAGCCCGTCTATGCCTTCGCCGACGACAACATTGTCGGCGCCGACGCCGAGGGGAGGGCCCTCGCTAGCCTGCCGGCTCGCCTCGCGCAAGTTCCGCGGCAGGCGGAAACGTCAGGCTGGATTCTCCCGGATCATTTTGCTAGCGAGACATGATGAACAACCGACTGCCGCCCGCGTGGTCCAAGCATGTAAAGTCCCGTTCGGCGCCGAAAGTGGAACCGCCGAAAGTGAAACCGCCGTCGCGCGCGCAAGCTGACGACATGCTGCTGCGACAGGCGCTCGAACTTCAGCAAGCCAAGCGGCTCCCGGAGGCGGAAGAATTATGCCATCGCGTTCTCGCCCGCACGCCCAACCACCCGCTTTCGCTCTATATACTCGGCACGTTGGGCCTCGGTGTCGACGATGAGTTGGCTCTCAAATATTTTGCGCGGGCAGTAAGCCAGACGCCTCAAAATCCATATTTCCACCTTAGCCTGGGAGAGGCCGGTCTGAAACTTGGCGACAGCTTGCTTGCGATCAGGCACCTGCAGCGCGCCTGCGAATTGAAGCCCGATCTGGTGGAAGCGCTTTGCGGACTGGCGCGTGCCTACGTCAACTTCGACAGGGCCGAGATGGCTTTGCCCCTTTACGAGAAGGCGCTAAAGATCAACGGCGACCATCCCATGGTCCGGATTGGTCTGGCTGGTGCGCTCACCGGCCTCGGCCGCATGGACGAAGCCAGAGCCTATCTCGATCAGGCAATAGAACGTCGCGTCGATGTTGGGGCAGCCTACAATTACCTGGTCGACACGCAAAAGTTCACCGAAAAACCTGCCGAGCTCGATTCTATCCTGCGCGAATTGTCCAATCCCAGGCTCGAACCGGTTGCTGCATCGCAGCTCCATCACGCCGCAGGCAAAGTGCTGAACGATCTTGAGCGCTATGAAGAGGCGATGGATCACTTCAAGAAGGCGAAAAAGGCCGCTGGTCACGATTTCGACCTGGAGCACTACCGCCGAAGTGTCGATTCCATGATCGAGATATTCAGCCCGTCATTATTGGAAGCCAAGGCTGGCCACGGCAGTCCGTCCGAAGTGCCTGTGTTTGTGCTGGGCATGCCCCGGTCGGGGACGACGCTGACCGAGCAGATCTGCGCGAGCCATCCGGATGTCCATGGCGCCGGGGAGCTTACGAAGCTGCGGCGAATCGCGAACTCGATGGGCTTTAGAACACTGTCGGATAAAGACCTGCGCAATTCGATCATGTCGATGACGAGGGATCAGTCGAGGGCGCTGGCCGAAGAATACCTGTCCTATCTGCGCCAGCACGCGCCCGGCGCACTCCGCATCGTCGACAAGATGCCGCACAATTTCGAGTTTATCGGCGTGATCGGAATTCTCTTTCCCAACGCGCGCATCATTCATTGCCGCCGCGATGCCATCGACAATTGCGTGTCCTGCTTCGTCCTACATTTCACCAAGGACCACGGCTACAACGCCGACCTTGAGACACTCGGCCTATACTACCGCGAATATGATCGCTTGATGCGGCATTGGAATGAGGTCTTTCCCGGACGTATATTCGAAAGCCGCTACGAGACGTTGGTTGCGGATCAGGAGACACAGTCGCGTCGTCTCATCGATCATCTTGGATTGCCTTGGGACGATTCCTGCCTGCGCTTTTTCGAGAAGGACAGGTCGGTCAATACCCCCAGCCGCTGGCAGGTCCGGCAGCCGATCTATACATCATCGGTCAAGCGCTGGAAAAAATATGAGAGCGCAATTCAGCCGCTGATTGACGCCTTGGGCGATCTGGCTGAGATTTGAACAAGTAGATGCGCCCGATCGGCCGAGGTCGATCGTGACTTGCTGTCGAGATACATTGATCCGGTAGGCCAGCTCTTCAGATCGGCCCAAGTTTTTCTTTTGCACGAACAAGCGTGCGGAGCGAGCATTGCATTCGACCAGCCCTGCGATCGGCTGCTCAGCAGCAGCCTGCATTATGCGTCGAGAGTTGACAGCTGCGTCGCGCCGATACGAAAAACCCGGCGGTTGCCCGCCGGGTTCAATCTCAATCTAGCTCGGACTGTTAGAATGAGCGCTGGAAGCGGAGCATGCCGCCGACGCTGTCCTTGTCGTCGGCATTGGTCCAGTTGCGATCGTAGGCTTTGTCAAACTGACCGTCGCGGGCCCAATCGACTTCGGCAGTGATCGTGAGACCGGGAACGATATCGTAGGCAATGTTCGCAGCGACGCCGTAGTTTTTGTCATCGTCAGCCGAGGCCTGGAGATTGAACGAGGTCTTCTCGTTGATGGTGTAGGTGCCACCACCCCAGACTGCCCAGTTGCCGCCCCACTGCTTGTAGAAGTTGCGGTCGATGTTGTCGTCAGAGCCGTAGCCGGCCATGATGAACAGTGTCAGGTTCTGTATCGGCGTAACGTCGACGCGAACCTTACCGGCCCACTCTTCCCAGGTGCTGTCATAGGCGGCGACACCGGTGATCGAGCCCCAGCCCTGCGTGTATTTGATACCGCCGACAACATACGGGACATAGCTGTCGATGGAATCATTGCCGCTGTTGCTGTCTTGGAAAATGCCAGGATCAGCGGCGGCACTGCCCGAACCGGTTTCCAACGAAGCCACGGCCGAGAAGCCGTTTCCGGCATCGAAGTAATACTGGACGACGTTGGTGTCGAAGCCGCCGTAGGGGACCAGCGTATCCTGGATGACGTTGCCGGCGTAGCCGATGAAGGTATCGAACGCCGATTCGTCCTTACCGACGCGGAGACCGCCAAGCTGGACCCAGGCAAAGTTCAGCGAAACGCTCGTACCGCCATTGAAGTTGTCATCAAGGTAATCGTTGTGGTTACCCCAGTTGAAGCGTGTCTCGGTGTAGGTCTTCAAGGTGCCGAGCTCGGTTTCCTGGCCGGTCCAGGTCTTGAGCGTGAAGCGGGCGTGCTTGTAGTAGGTATCCTGCGAGTCGCCGTCCTGCTGATCGGTAGTCTTTGCACCGTCAAATGAGCCGACGTCACCGATGCCGATGTCATAGCGGACGTAGCCGCCGATGCGCAGGCAGGTCTCGGTGCCGGGGATGTAGAAGTAGCCGGCGCCGTAGACGTCGCAAATCTTGACGTATTCGGCGGGTTCCGGCTCGGCGACCACAACAGCGTCGGCGGCGCGCGCACCGGAGACCGCGACGAATGCCGCGGCTGAGCCGAGAAGAAGGCTCTTGATATTCATTTTCTGACCTCCAGTCAAAAGTTAAAAAACGGGTCTGGGTATTCTTTGCTGAAGGACAGCGTTCCCTGCCCCATCCCCACTACCGAAAAAGATGCGCACCGCGCCGCTCCTTCAAACCCGACATTACCCATGAGACGGCGGCGTTCAACCACGATCGTACCGGCAAAAGGTTTGTGTTGGCGCTATACCCCGGCGTTGTTGCACAAATGACACGATTTGGCCTCACTCCGAAAGCTCCCGTTAACCAACGGCCCTTCGCAAGCCGTTGCAAACCGCGGATTCCGGCGATGGTCGGCCCGAAATGTGACCATGGCCCGAGTCGCGAACCAGGGAATTGCCGTAGAATCGCCACATCGCCGCGCGGCGCTTTGGCGAAGGGTCGATTTTTCAAGGATAATAGCGTCAGCTTGTTGATTGTGCCGGCGCTTTTCTTTATCCACCGGCGCAACGGAGAGGTGGCCGAGTGGTCGAAGGCGCTCCCCTGCTAAGGGAGTAGAGGTCAAAAGCTTCTCGTGGGTTCGAATCCCATCCTCTCCGCCACCCCACGCCCTGCGGGCTTCGGGTGGCAGGCCACCCGGACCCGCATTTTGGGCGTAGGGTGTCGCCCGAAGCTACGAAGTAGCGTAGGGGGACCATGTGGTACGTCTATTTCCTGCAACTTCGTAACGGCGATGTCTACGTCGGGTCGACCAACGACCTTCGGCGCCGTTTCGAATCGCATCGATCAGGCTATGTGACTTCGACCAAGGCCTATCTGCCTGTAACTTTGAAGGCCTACATCGGGGTTGAAACCGAGGCCAACGCACGGCAACTCGAGCGATATTTCAAGACCGGTTCGGGCAAGGCCTTTGCGAGTAAACGTTTTTGGCCGACAGGGCCTCGCTGACGGCCTTAGGACCTATCTACTTGAAATATAAATAAAAACAAACCCAACGAGCTGTTTTTCGCCGACCTCCGTCCCGATTCTGACTGGAGGTCAGAAAATGAACATCAAGAGCCTTCTTCTCGGCTCCGCTGCGGCACTGATCGCAGTTTCCGGTGCGCGCGCCGCCGACGCCGTCGTCGTCGCCGAGCCGGAACCCGCTGAATACGTCAAGATCTGCGACGTCTACGGCGCTGGCTACTACTACATCCCCGGCACCGAAATCTGCCTGCGCATCGGCGGCTATGTCCGCTATGACATCTCCGTGGGCCAGGCTGGCTCGTTCGACGGCGCCAGGTACCAGGACCTGTCGGATGCCTTGGATGGTGAAGACAACGTCAACGACGGCTATTACAAGCAGGCTCGCTTCACGTTGAGGACCTACACCGGCCAGGAAACCGAGATGGGCACCTTGAAGACCTACACCGAGACCCGCTTCAACTGGGGAACCGGTTATCAAGACGTGCCTGGGTTCGACGAGCACTTTTCCAGGTTTGGTAGCAGAGGCGTTTCGCTGAATTTCGCCTGGATCCAGCTCGGTGGTCTTCGCGTCGGTAAGGACGAAACAGCCTTCAACACGTTCACCGGCTACGCCGGCAACGTCATCCAGGATACGATCGTTCCCTACGGCGGCTTCGACACCAATGTCGTCCAGTACTACTTCGATGCCGGCAACGGCTTCTCGGCCGTGGCGTCGTTGGAAACCGGTGAAGGCTTTATCCTTAACAGCGCCAATACTGCCATCACTCTCGGTCACGACTCGGTCGACAGCTATGTTCCGTATGTCGTTGGCGGCGTGAAGTACACGCAGGGCTGGGGTTCCATCAGCGGTGTTGTTGCCTATGACAGCAGCCTGGAAGAATGGGCCGGCAAGGTTCGCCTCGACGTGACGCCGATGCAGAACCTGTCGCTGTTCCTGATGGCCGGCTACGGCTCTGACGACAATCTCCCGCGCAACTTCTACAAGCAGTGGGGCGGTAACTGGGCAGTCTGGGGTGGTGGCACCTACACCATCAACGAGAAGACCTCGTTCAACCTGCAGGCGTCGTATGACGAAGCCAAGGAAGCTGGCGTCGCGGCCAATATCGCCTACGATATCGTTCCCGGCATGACGATCACGGCCGAAGTGGACTGGGCTCATAACAGCCACCACATCGATAGCGACTCGCTGCCTGGCTATGAATACAACTGGACCGGCATCCCGGCGGACAAGAAAAACGCCGTTGGCGGCTTCCTCCGCTTCCAGCGCTCGTTCTAAGGGCTGGACTTAAGGCAAGTGAAATCCAGCCCGGGCGCTTTAACGCCCGGGCTGTTTGTGTTTTCGCGACTGGTAGCAAACAGAAGGAAAAGGGGGTTCGGTAGCTGAACAGGGTTGTGGAACGATGTCGTTGGGATCCGCCAGTGGTGGATGAGATCGGCCGCAGCGCTTAAAACTCTTGAAAGGGCACCGCCAAGCAGGTAGGTCTAGGCCTATCCACTCGGGGGTGTGGCGAATAATGACGAACGATGCGATTCAAGAGGGAGGAACCTCTGATCATTTTTCGATGTTTTCTTCTCAAACTGCAAAGATAAAATACAGTTACAACAAGATACGAGAAGTAAAGTCGCATAGGATCGGAGAACTTTTTTCAGCATACCGGGATATACTTTGGGATGACGGGCGGCATAAATACAATGTCAGCTCCTTCATCGGCGAAATAGACGAGATCCTCCTTGGGGAGCGTTTCAGCGCCTTTGACCAAAGCACCCTCGACAATCTTATCGGCACCTTGCGCCAGCGCGGCAACAGCAACGCAACCATCAACCGGAAGATGGCTGCCCTCAGCAAACTGCTGCGCAAGGCTCACAAGATGGGAGATATCCACAGCCTGCCCGAGTTCCGCCGCCAGAAGGAGCGGGCGGGACGGATTCGTTTCCTCGAAAGGGACGAGGAGGCCCGGCTGTTCGCTGCCATCAAGAGCCGCAGCGAGGACGCTTATCGGCTTTCCGTCTTTCTCGTCGACACCGGTTGCCGCCTCGGCGAAGCGCTGGGTTTGATCTGGAACGATATCCAGGAGCACCGCGTCAGTTTCTGGATCACCAAATCCGGCCGCAGCCGCACCATTCCGATGACCGAGCGGGTAAAAGAGGTGATCAAGCTGCCGGCCACCGAGGGCCGCCGGCCCAAAGGCCCGTTCACCAAGCTCAGCCAGGCGCAGTTTCGCGCCATCTGGAACGATGCTAAGGCCGAAGTCGGGCTTGGCGCCGACGATCAGGTCGTGCCGCATATATTGCGCCATACTTGCGCCTCGCGTCTCGTCCAGGGCGGCATCGACATCAGGCGCGTGCAGATGTGGCTCGGTCACCAGACGCTGTCGATGACCA
Organism: Mesorhizobium sp. M1006; assembly: GCF_040318825.1. NCBI lineage: Bacteria > Pseudomonadati > Pseudomonadota > Alphaproteobacteria > Hyphomicrobiales > Phyllobacteriaceae > Mesorhizobium > Mesorhizobium sp. M1006. The sequence continues at coordinate 95,285 of NZ_JAMYMZ010000005.1, read as the reverse complement.
TGCGCTACGCCCATCTGGCCACCAACGACCTCGATGGCTGCGTCACTGTGCTGGAGACGCCGCGGTGCAGTGGCGCGGACAGTGGCGGCGCAAGCGCTTTGTCTGCTCCACCTCCGGCAAGGCGAGAGCCAAAAAGCGAGCCGGCCGCAAGCAAGGCCCCAAAGCCCGCAAAGAGAAGCGCCAAATCCTGACGGATCTGACGTGAGACATCAGCCCGCTCAGGGTTGCGCTGCCCCTCATTGCCCTGCCGGGCATTTCTCCCCGTATAGCGACGGGGAGAAAGGCGCCCTTGCGAAAGATTTCGCTAATCCCCAGCGTTGCAGACACCTCCCTTCTCCCCGTCACTATACGGGGAGAAGGTGCCGGCCGGCGGATGAGGGGCAGCGCCGACATCGATAAAATTATTTCACCGCTAATTCCAACGGAACTATCAACGGCCGCCGGAATGCTTTGACCGACGCAAAACCTGCGCGTGAATTACTTCGCTCGGTCGAGCTTTACTTCTAACCACCCCGCTGCTCCGCCCGATCGAAAAAACCAGCGATCCTGCCCGGCAGGATCCCGGACTCCAAAAACGGTGCATGCCCCTGGCCGTCGGCAGTGATCGTCTCGATATCGGTATGGCGCGTCCGCATCTGCTCGAGCGTTTCGGCGGACAGCAGCTTCGAGTTGGCGCCGCGTATGACGAGCATCGGGATGGCCGCCAGCGCGTCGAACTGTGGCCAAAGATCTGGCAGCGGCCGGCTGGGATCGAGCCCCGCCAGCGTCTCGACCAGTTTCGGATCGAAATCGGGCAGAAATCCCTCCTCGGTCTCGCGGTAGAGGGCTGATGCCATCCGCTCCCAATCCGCATCGGTCAGCGTCGAAAAATCCGCGCCATGGGTGCCGCGCAGGCCGCGGACCACCTCCGCGTACGCCGTTGGCCTGGGCGCGGGGTCGAGATTGGAGCGGATATGGGCGAGACCTTGCGCCTCGATCACCGGGCCGATGTCGTTGAGGACGATGGCCTTCAGCACGGCCGGCCGCATCGCCCCGAGCACATGGATGATCAGTCCGCCGCGCGACGTCCCAATGAAGGCAGCCTCCTCGATGCTCAGCGCCGCCAGCCCGGCGAGAATATCGCCCGCTTCGATACCGACATTGTAATGGCCGATATCGGCATCGTAGGCGGACTGCCCGCGCCCGCGATAATCGAAGGCGACAACCCTACGCCTCGCCTGCGTCGATAGATAAAGCGCCAAATCGTGAAAATCACGGCAATTGCGGGTCAGGCCAGTCAGACAAACGACTGGCCAACCGCCGGGATTCGCTTCGCCGTAGATGCGGGCGTGCAGGGACAGCCCGTCCGGCGCGGCGTAGAAGAAATCGGAAAAACCCTGCTCGATTGGCATGTAGACTCCGTTCCTCTCACCGCCGGATCGCTTCGACTGCTACAGGCGAGGGGCAGGTAAGGTCAAAATAGGGAAGGCGCCGGCGTTGGAGGTCCCTCAACGGGAAGATTGGCTGCCATCGTCGCTTTCGCCAGGTTTCGTAGGATGCAGAAAGGCACTGTCCCCGAAGCTGCTGATCTCCCCCTCGTGGGGCAGGGCTATCGCAGGTGGAAAGCCGAGGCTTTCGCTCTACGATGGACCCCCACCCCTAACCCCTCCCCACAAGGGGGAGGGAGACTTCCGTTGGCACTGACCTCGGCAAATTGCCTGCCTTTCGGCGCCAAAGGGGAAGTAAGGGCGCGCGGCAGCATTCCCTCCCCCTTGTGGGGAGGGTTAGGGTGGGGGTCCATCTTCGCAAGAATCCAAATGCGATTGCCCTGCGCTTGGGGGGATGTCTGGTGATTGGCAAGGAGGGCAGGACAGAGCGGGCCGCTGTCCCGCCAACTCCACGTCCGGAACCTTCATAGCCAGAAACAAAAAAACCGCCTCGGTGGGCGGGTCGTTGGAGCCAATTAGCACCATACCGAAATTAGTAGCATAGCTGCCGGCACAAAGCAAGAACAAAATACGCCGTGGCCGACAAATTCGCGTTTCTTCGTAGCCTGACTCGGTTTGAAGCCCGGTCGTCACCCCCGGCCGTTCACCAAGTCCCCGACAATGTCATATTTGCCGGAGATACGCATCTTGTAGACCTCGTAATTCTCCATCACGCGCTGAACGTAACCTCTTGTTTCCGTATAGGGAATCCGCTCGATCCAGTCGACGACTGCATCGACGTCCTCGCCGCGCGGGTCGCCGTATTTCGCCACCCACTGGGCGGCGCGGGCGGGGCCGGCATTGTAGCCGGCGAAGGTCAGCACGTAGGAGCCGTCGAAACGGCCGAGCTGCTCGCCCAGAAAGGCGGCGCCCAGCGTTGCATTGTAGCCGGCATCGGTGGTCAGCCGCGCCTGCGAGAAAGTCATGCCGGCCTTCTTCGCCAATTGCTTGGCCGTGCCTGGCATCAGCTGCAGCAGTCCGCGCGCGCCGGCGCTGGAGACGGCGCCGATGTTGAACTCGCTTTCCTGCCGGGCAATCGCATAGGCCAGCGCCTTGCCCGAGCCGGAGACGTTGGCGGTGTCGGGAATGACGCCGAGCGGATGCGACAGCGCGCCTACGTCGATGCCGCGGGCGCCGGCGATCTTGCCGACCTTCAGCGCCATGAAATGGTTGCCTTGTCTTTCCGCCAACACCGCAAGCAGCGCCAGTTCGCCGGGGCTGTTCAGCTGCCCGGCAAGGTCGCGGTAGAGGGTTTCGGCATAGCGGTCATAGCCTGCCTGCTGCAGCCGCTCGATGGCGCTGACCGCCTCGCGGGTGGTAAAATTCCGGCGGTCGGCGGCACTTGGCTGGGGGTAGACGATATTGAGGGTCTGCCGGCCGACACGCTCGCCGGCGAGCTGGCCGTAAAAGGTCGTGCCGTAGCTAGCGGCACGGCTGAAAAAATCCTTGGCATTGCCGGGCCCGCCGACTTCGGCGGCACGGCCGAGCCAGTAATAGGCGCGCGACAGCGACATCGGCCCTTGGGCGAGCTCCGCGATTTGCGCAAAATGCTTGGCGGCGGTGCTCGGGTCGTTGAGGCCGCGCAACGCGTACCAGCCTGCATGGAATTCCGCCTCGGCGGCATTGGCGGGACTTTCGGCGGCATGCGCGGCGACTATTCTGTAGGCGGTCTTCATGTCGCCCTGGTCGACCAGCTCGCGCGACAGCACCCGGCGTTCGACCCACCAGGCGTCCGCATCGACCAGAGCGTCACGATCGCCCGGCGCCTTCATCACCAGCGCGGCTGCGTCGGAAAATTTCTGTTGCTTGCGCAGATATTCGGCTTCGGCAAAGAGATAGCCGACCGCCCGCTGCGCTGCCGGCACCGCCTTCAGCAGCTTGGCCGCGTTCTTGTCGCCCTTGCTGACCGCCGCCCAGGCGTCGGCCAATTGCTGGGCGCCGGCGAGACCGGCGACGCGTAGCGCCGAAGCGACCCGGTCGGCATAAAACATGCGCTCCATGCGGAAGCGATGGTCGGCGGCCGGGATCAGCGCGCCGAACTCGCGGATGACCGCCGCCTCGTCCCCGGCTTCGAGCTTTTCGGTGCGCCAGAATGGCGACAGCACCGAGCGCGCCGCCTTGGTATTGCCTAGCGCTACATAGGAGCGCGCAAGGATCACCACGCCCTCGAAGGTCAGCGGCTGGCTGCCGTCGAACGCCCGCACCACGACCTGTGGCGCGGGGTTCTCGCGATAGAGCGCGCGCTCGCTGTTCTTGCGCAAGGCGATCGTGCCCGGCCAGTTCGGCAGCATCTTCGCGGCATCGGCGATGTCGCCGCTCGGCACCTGGTCGCCGCCATAGAGCGCAATCGCCCAGGCAAGGATGTGCCGATCGAGCGATTTGGCCGGCAGCGCTTCGCGCACCTGGCGCGCGCGCTGAATGTCGTTTGCCGCAAGCGCATCGAGACCGCTCTTCAGCGCCGCGACGCTGGCGGATGGCGAAGGGGACTGCTGCAGTGCATCGTTCTGCGGCTCCGTCATCGGGATCGCCGACGTGACCTGCCCATCGACGCTGCCGCCGATCGCCGCGCCGGGGACCAGCACAACGATCGCGCCGAGAAGCGCGAAAAGATGAGGCCGCCTGGTCGGCATGGATTTGGTCATTTCCTATTCTTCGATGCTACCACTGGCACAGATGAACTGCAGCCTATTCGTCTGTGATGAAGGGCCCGTAAAGAAAACCTTATCGAGGTCGTTCGAATTGCAATTGCTGGCGCAATGCTTGCCGCGCAACAATGTCGAGACTATGGTGCGCCGCTTCGCTTTCGGCTAGAAGGCGCGCACGACAAACACCTACAGCGCCGCGGGTCTTCTCAGACGCGCAAAGGACGTTGTAGCAATTTAAATTTGGCGCATAACCCTTTCCGAAATCGACTGCGATTTTCGGGGTCATGCGCTAGTCCCAAGGAGTTGGACGACATGCTAAGAGGCTCGCTGACCGCGCTCGTCACACCGTTCGAAAAGAGCGGCCGTTTCGACGAGAAAGCCTTTCGCGCGTTCATCACCTGGCAGATCGCCGAAGGCACGACGGGCGTGGTCCCGGTCGGCACCACCGGCGAGTCGCCGACGCTGTCGCATGACGAGCACCGCCAAGTCGTCAAGGTTTGCATCGAGGTCGCCAAGGGCCGGGTTCCGGTCGTCGCCGGCGCCGGCTCCAACAACACCGAAGAGGCGGTCGGCCTGGTCCAGTATGCCGAGAAGGCGGGTGCCGACGCGGCCCTTGTCGTCACGCCCTATTACAACAGACCGACACAGCGCGGCCTCTATGCGCATTTCGCCGCCGTCGCCAAGGCAACCAGTCTGCCGATCATCATCTACAACATTCCGCCGCGCTCGGTGGTCGACATGAGCCCCGAGACGATGGGCCAGTTGGTGCATGACTTCAAGAACATCGTCGGCGTCAAGGATGCCACCGGCAAGGTCGAGCGGGTTTCGGAGCAGCGCGCCACCTGTGGCAAGGATTTCATCCAGCTCTCCGGCGAAGACGCCTCGGCGCTCGGCTTCAACGCGCATGGCGGCGTCGGCTGTATTTCTGTGACGGCAAATGTCGCACCCAGGCTTTGCGCTGAATTCCAGGAGGCAACGCTTTCCGGCGACAGCGCCAAGGCGCTCGACCTGCAGGACCGTCTGTTGCCGCTGCACAAGGCGATTTTCATGGAGCCCGGCGTTTCCGGCGCGAAATATGCGCTGTCGAAGCTGGGCAAGGTCGAGAACGTGCTGCGCTCGCCGCTAATGACGGTCGAGCCGTCGACCGCCGAGAAGATCGACGCGGCGATGAAGCACGCCGGCTTGATAAACTAGGGATGAGGCGCCACCTCTCCGCATCATGAATCAAGTCAGAAAAGCCGATCCCAACAACAAGACCGTTGCGGAAAACCGCAAGGCGCGGTTTTCCTATGAGGTGCTCGACACGATCGAGGCCGGCCTGGTGCTGACCGGTACGGAAGTGAAATCGCTGCGCCAGGGCCAGGCCAATATCCAGGACAGCTACGCCTCGGTCGAGGGCGGCGAGATCTGGCTGATCAACTCTTATTTGCCGGAGTATCTGCAGGCCAACCGCTTCAACCATGAGCCGCGCCGCCGCCGCAAACTGCTGCTCAACAAGCGCGAGATGGCAAAGCTGGCGCAAAGCGTCGACCGCGAAGGCATGACGCTGGTGCCGCTGAAGATCTACTTCAACGACCAAGGCCGTGCCAAGCTGCTGCTCGCCGTTGGCCGCGGCAAGAAGCTGCACGACAAGCGCGAGACCGAAAAGCAGCGCGACTGGTCGCGCGAGAAGGGCCGGCTGCTGAAGGAGCGAGGGTGAGGAGCGGTCCGCGAAGCGGAGGAAAAGCCAGCGATTTGGCTTTTCGAGCGACGAACGCCCGGAGCCTTAGCGGCGGGCAGGGCGGACCAAAAGGGATAGGTCTCGTTTGAAAAACCGGATCGTCTTATGGGGCGCGGCCGGTCTGCTCGTGGCGGGCCTCGTTCTGGCCGGCGGCTATACCTACTTCCAGACGTTTTCTCCGGACCGCCGCAAATATCCGGTCAGGGGCATCGACGTCTCCCATCATCAGCGGCAGATCGACTGGCGGCGTGTTGCCGCCGACGATGTCGCCTTCGCCGTGATCAAGGCGACGGAAGGCGGCGATCATGTCGACGATGCCTTCGCCGCCAATTTGCGCGCGGCCCGCGCCGCCGGTCTTGCCGTCGGTGCCTATCATTTCTTCACCTTCTGCAGATCGGGTGCGGATCAGGCACGCAACTTCATCTCGGTGGTGCCGCACAATCAGCCTTTGCTGCCGCCGGTGGTAGACATCGAGTTCGGCGGCAATTGCCGCAGCGGCCAACTCCCGAACAGCTGAGCGCCGAACTCTCCGCCTTCCTCGGCCCGGTCGAGGCGGCGTTCGGCAAGACGGCGATCCTCTATGTGACCGACGAGGTGGCGCAAGCCTATGCCGGGCAGCTAGCCAGCCGCCCGCGCTGGCTGCGTTCGCTGGCGCTGCGGCCGGGCCATGACAACTGGATCTACTGGCAGTATCACAACCGGGGCCGCGTCGACGGCATCAGCGGCGACGTCGACCTGAATGTTCTCCAGGGCGGACCTGCGACGCTGGCCGCATTGTTTGCCGCAGCGCCTGAAACGACAGCGTCGGATTGATGCTATTCCCGTCCACCAAAACACCCTCTCATATCGCAGGCGGCGCCGTGCTAAGTACATTTGATGCGGAGCGCCCTTCATCAACCAATGACAGCAACGCCCCGCCTGCTGCGACGGACGGCGGCGACCCCCGCCTGGCATTTGTCTATGCGGAGGCGGTGCGTGGCCTCCAGCACCAGCAGGGCGTGGTTGAAAGTCTCAATACGCGCGCCGGCAATCTGATCTTCGCAACCGCGTTCGCGAGTTCTCTCCTCGGAGGCAGGGCGCTCCTGGATGGCGTGGGGCCCTGGGACTGGCTGGCGCTGATATTGCTTTTTCTTATCGGGCTGCTGGTCGCGATTATGGTGTGGCCGTATTATAACTATACGTTCCGTTTCGATCCAGAGAAGCTGCTCCAGGACTTCGTCGATCAGCACCCTCCCGCAACCCTGGACGGGATGCACCGAGCGCTTGCGCTGCGCATCAAATCCGACATGGCCAGCAATTGGCGGATCATCCAACGCCTGCGCGTCGCGCTGCAGCTTGCACTGTTTCTGTGGTTGCTGGATCTCCTGGCCTGGTTGTTCGCGATCGCCCGAATCTAGGGCTCGTGCCCTGGCGGGCGTCGTCCGACTCTATGTCTTCAGAAAAGCTTCTATCTGACTGAAGACGTTGACGAACATCGCTTCCGTCAACACGCCGGTATTGGTGTTGTAGCGCGAGCAATGATAGCTGGAAAACAGCGTGATGCCATTGGCCTGCTGCTGCCTACCATGCCGGAACGGATAGGCGGCAACGCGTTGGCCGAGCGCCCGCACGGTCGACTGGTGCGCGATCGAGCCAAGCGCCAGCACAGCGCGCAGATTTGGAAATCGCGCGATCGTCGGCACCAGGAACGTCCGGCAGGTCGCTATCTCGGCGCCAACCGGCTTGTTGTCCGGCGGCACGCAGCGCACCGCATTGGTAATCGCCGTACCGACAAGCTCCAGCCCGTCATCCGGTCGCGCTTTGAATTCGCCGCGCGCAAAGCCGTGCGCGATCAGCGTGTTGTAGAGCAGGTCGCCGGCAAAATCGCCGGTGAAGGGGCGCCCCGTCCGGTTCGCCCCGCGCAGTCCAGGCGCCAGCCCGACGATCAGCAGACGCACTGCGTCCTCGCCTTCCGGCGGCAAAAAGGTCGGCACCGGCGCGTTGAACCAGGACGGCTCGCGCCGCCGCCACTCGGCGATGAAGTCGTGCAACCGCGGGCAGAGCGGGCAATCGCGATCGGGTTCGGGGGAGACGACCAGGGGAGCGGTCAAGGCAACGACCGTCAATAGTCTTCCTCGTCGACTTCGGCCGGTTCGGGCCGGCGCACCGGCCGCTCCGACGGGTCGCGGCCGACTTCATTCTTGAGCGTCATCAAGTCGATGAAATGGTCGGCCTGGCGGCGCAGATCGTCGGAGATCATCGGCGGCTGCGAAGCCATGGTCGAGACGATCGACACCTTGCGCCCGCGCCGCTGCAGCGCCTCGACCAGCGTGCGGAAATCGCCGTCGCCCGAAAAGATGACATAATGGTCGACGACATCGGCAAGTTCGAGCGCATCGACGGTCAGCTCGATATCCATATTGCCCTTGATCTTGCGCCGGCCGGTCGAGTCGGTGAATTCCTTGGCCGGTTTGGTCACCACCTTGAAGCCGTTATAGTCAAGCCAGTCGATCAGCGGCCGTATCGAGGAGTATTCCTGATCCTCGACCAGCGCGGTGTAGTAATAAGCGCGCAGCAGATAGCCGCGTTTCTGGAAACTCGCCAGAAGTTTGCGGTAATCGATGTCAAAGCCCAGCGCGCGCGAGGTGGCGTAGAGATTGGCACCGTCGATAAAGAGAGCGATTTTTTCACGAGGATCGAACATGGAAAATGTCCTTTTTCGAAATAAGCGGTCGTCTAAATGCGTGGCGACTATCGGCCGGTCTGATAATAGACCTGTTGGCCTTCATCGTTCGAGATAACGCCAGTTTTACGGCAATCCAAGGCACCATGGCGCACCGCAAGCAATTGTGATCGGCGCTGTGTCGCCGCAGGCGGCCCGCGTCAGAGCTGCGCACCGCCATAAAAGCTTGTATTTTGGCGGCGTTCGGGTTATGGACCGCGCCTGTTTTCCATCAAATCCAGGCATGAAAGGGGCAACTCATGGCCCGCGTAACCGTTGAAGATTGCATCGACAAGGTCGACAACCGCTTCGAGCTGGTGCTCCTGGCCGGCCACCGCGCCCGTCAGATCAGCCAGGGCGCGCAGATCACCGTACCGCGCGACAACGACAAGAATCCGGTCGTTGCGCTCCGCGAAATCGCCGAAGAGACGCTGTCGCCGGACGACCTCAAGGAAGATCTCATCCATTCGCTGCAGAAGCATGTCGAGGTCGACGAGCCGGAAGCCGATGGCGAGGCGATTGCCGACCAGACCGGCAGCGCCGTTGCGGCCACCGATGCCGACGACGCCGAGGACAACGTCACCTTCGATCGCATGACCGAAGAAGACCTGTTGGCCGGCATCGAAGGCCTGGTGCCGCCGGAAAAAAGCGACGATTATTGATCTTAGCGACAACTGCCGACACTTTCGCGTCGGCAGTTTCGTGGCTATCTATGACATGCGCCGTACGCCAGTGCGGCGCATGATTCATTTCAGCATTGCGAGATCCCGCCCATGATGCGTCAGTATGAGCTTGTCGAGCGCGTGCAGCGCTACAAGCCTGACGTCAACGAGGCGCTGCTCAACAAGGCCTATGTTTACGCCATGCAGAAGCATGGCCACCAGAAACGCGCCTCCGGCGACCCATATTTCTCGCATCCGCTCGAAGTCGCCGCCATCCTCACCGAAATGCATATGGACGAGGCGACGATCGCCGTTGCCTTGCTGCACGACACGATCGAGGACACCACGGCGACCAGGGCCGAGATCGACGAATTGTTCGGCCCGGAAATGGGCAAGCTGGTCGAGGGCCTGACCAAGCTGAAGAAACTCGACCTCGTCTCGAAGAAGGCCGAGCAGGCGGAGAACCTGCGCAAGCTGTTGCTGGCGATCTCGGAAGACGTGCGCGTGCTTCTGGTCAAGCTCGCCGACCGCCTGCACAATATGCGCACGCTCGACCATGTGCCGGAAGCCAAGCGCCTGCGCATCGCCGAAGAGACGATGGACATCTACGCGCCGCTGGCCGGCCGCATGGGCATGCAAGGCATGCGCGAGGAGCTGGAAGAGATTGCCTTCCGCTTCATCAATCCGGAAGCCTACCGCGCCGTCACCGCACGGCTGGCCGAAATCTTCGAGCGCAACAAGGGCGTGCTGTCGGAGATCGAGAAGGCGCTCTCCGCGCTGTTCGACAAATATTCGATCAAGGCCGAGGTCAAGAGCCGGCAGAAGAAGCCGTGGTCGGTGTTCCGCAAGATGGAAGCCAAGGCGTTGTCCTTCGAGCAGCTGTCCGACATCTTCGGCTTTCGCGTCGTCGTCGATACCGTCGAGGACTGCTACCGGGCGCTCGGCGCCATCCACACCACCTGGTCGATGGTGCCCGGCCGCTTCAAGGACTACATCTCCACGCCGAAGCAGAACGACTACCGCTCGATCCACACCACCATCGTCGGCCCGTCGCGCCAGCGCGTCGAATTGCAGATCCGCACCTATCAAATGAACAAGATCGCCGAATACGGCGTCGCTGCTCATTCGATCTATAAGGATACCGGTGGCAAGATGAATGGTGCCGCCCATGCGATCTCGAAGGAAACCAATGCCTATGCCTGGCTGCGGCGCACCATCGAGCAGCTTGCCGAAGGCGACAATCCCGAGGACTTCCTCGAAAACACCAAGCTGGAACTGTTTCAGGACCAGGTATTCTGCTTTACGCCGAAGGGCATGCTGATCGCGCTGCCGCGCGGCGCCACGCCGATCGACTTTGCCTATGCCGTCCACACCGACGTCGGCGACACTTGCGTCGGTGCCAAGGTCAATGGCCGCATCATGCCGCTGATGACGGAGCTGAAGAACGGCGACGAGGTCGAGATCATCCGCTCGAAGGCGCAGGTCCCGCCGGCGGCGTGGGAATCGGTGGTCGTTACCGGCAAGGCACGCTCGGCCATCCGCCGCGCCACCAAGAACGCCATTCGCAAGCAATATTCAGGTCTCGGTATCCGCATTCTGGAGCGCGCCTTCGAACGGTCCGGCAAGACCTTCACCAAGGAAAGCCTGAAGCCGGTGCTGCACCGGCTGGCGCGCAAGGACATCGAGGATGTGTTGGCCGCGGTCGGCCGAGGCGAAGTTGCCTCCACCGATGTCATGAAGGCGGTGTTTCCCGACTACAAGGACGAGCGTGTCACGCTGGTAGCGCCCAAGCAGCGCGAGGAGGGCTGGTCGAAGATCCGCAACGCCGCCGGCATGCTGTTCCAGATTCCGGGCCGCGCCGCACGCAAGGACAAGAACCAGCCGCGCGACGACGCGGTGCCGATCCGCGGTGTGCGCGGCGATCTGCCGGTGCGCTTCGCGCCGGAGGGGGCAGTGCCAGGCGATCGCATCGTCGGCATCGTGCAGCCGGGAACCGGTATCACCATCTATCCGATCCAGTCGCCGGCGCTGCAGGCCTTTGACGACCAGCCCGAGCGCTGGATCGACGTGCGCTGGGACATTGACGAGCGCACCAAGGAGCGGTTCCCGGCGCGCGTCTCGGTCACCGCCATCAACGCGCCGGGTTCGCTGGCCGATATTGCACAGGTCGTCGCATCCAACGACGCCAACATCCACACTTTGTCGATGGTGCGCACCGCGCCCGATTTCACCGAAATGCTGATCGATCTCGAAGTGTGGGACCTCAAGCACTTGAACCGGCTGCTGTCGCAGCTAAAGGACAATTCGAGCGTCAGTGACGCAAGGCGCGTGAATGGGTGAATAGTGAATAGTGAAGAGGGTGCTCTCACTACCATTCACCATTCACCATGGACATGGAGTGAACGATGAACACCGATGAAGTGCTGGGTATTTTTCGCGAGGCCGGCGCCGTGCTCGAAGGGCATTTCATCCTGACGTCGGGCCTGCGCAGCCCGGTCTTTCTGCAGAAAGCGCGTGTTTTCATGCATGCCGACAAGACCGAGCGCTTGTGCAAGGCGCTCGCCGAAAAGATCCGCACTGACGTGCCCGGCAGGATCGACTACGTCGTCGGCCCGGCGATCGGCGGGCTGATCCCGGCCTATGAGACCTCGCGCCATCTTGGTGCGCCGGCGATCTGGGTCGAGCGGGAAGGGGGTGAATTCAGGCTGCGCCGCTTCGAGATCGCCAAGGGATCGCGCGTCGTCATTGTCGAGGACATCGTCACCACCGGCCTGTCGATCCGCGAGACCATTGACTGTCTGCGCGCACTTGGCGCCGATGTCGTTGCCGCTGCGTGCATCATCGACCGCTCGGCCGGCAAGACCGATGTCGGCGTGCCGCTGATCGCGCTCGCCGAATATGAAGTTCCGGCCTATCCGGCCGACAGGCTGCCGCCCGAGCTCGCCGCCATACCGGCGATCAAGCCCGGCAGCCGCAATATCTAATGCATGTCGCCCAAAAGTGTGCGGCGGTTTTGGGACAACGACATGCATAAAAACAAGTCAAGAGGCGCTTCCGTGATTGCCGGCATGGATCATTTCGTGCTGACGGTTCGTTCGGTGGACGATACCTGCGCCTTCTATCAGCGCGTGCTTGGCTTCAAGCGCCTCGACGAGCCGGACCGACCAACGGCGCTGCTGTTTGGAATGCAGAAGATCAATGTGCATCAGGTCGGGCGTACCTTCGAGCCGAAGGCCAAGGCGCCGACGCCGGGCTCCGGAGATTTCTGCTTGATTGCTGCCCGGCCGCTCGCCGAGATATGTGCCAACCTCGCCGCCAATGGTGTGGTGATAGAGATCGGCCCGGTCGAGCGTGTCGGCGCTCGGGGCGCGATGATGTCGGTCTATTTCCGCGATCCGGACGGCAACCTCGTCGAGGTCAGCGAATATCGATCCTGAGTGACGCTCCTTAAATTCGCCGCGATCATGCCCTGTTCAAAACGGCGATACCCAAGGCTGGCGCGACCGGCCACCGAGCGGATGCCCTCGGCCTCGTTGTTCTTCGGCCAGCGCATCGCTATATCAAAGTCGTAGTTGCTTTTCGGCGACCGCAGAGCGCAGCATAGGCTGTCGCGCCTGGCAGGAAAGGCCGGCGTGAAGCCATCGACGGAACTAGGAACAGGAACAGAGTGCTTTTTCGACGGCGCAAGCCTGATGGTTTTTTCGAGCGGGTGCGTACTTATTTGTGGCCGCGCCGCTCGTTCTCGCGCTCGCTGCGGTATTTCTCCAAACGCATCCTGCGGCTTAGGGCCACGCCGCATGCCGTGGCCGCCGGTGTTGCGGCGGGCGTATTCGCGTCGTTTTTCCCGCTTGGCTTTCACTTCATCATTGCTGCCATCCTGTGCTGGCTGATCGCCGGCAATCTTGTCGCGGCAGCACTCGGCACGGTCTTCGGCAACCCCCTGACCTTTCCGCTGCTATGGGCCGCCTCCTGGGAGGTCGGCAAGCTGATCCTGCATGAACACCTGCCGGCGCATGGCCCGCCCGCGCATCTCGGCGACATGCTGCATAATCTTTCCTTTGCGCAATTGTGGGGACCGGTGCTGAAGCCGATGACGATCGGCGCAATACCGCTCGGCCTGGTTTTCGGCCTGCTGTTTTACGGCATCACCCGCTGGGGCATGATCACTTTCCACGAGCAGCGCCGCAAGCGGCTGGCCGAAAGAGCGGCAAAGGCTGGAAAAACCGGGCCGGAAGTTCCTGCCGAATGATTATCGGTATTGGCAGCGACCTCATCGACATCAGACGCATCGAGAAGTCGCTGGAACGCCATGGCCAACGCTTCATCCAGCGCATCTACACCGAGATCGAACAGGCGCGGTCCGAAAACCGCGCGGCGCGTGCGGCCTCCTACGCCAAGCGTTTCGCTGCCAAGGAAGCTTGCGCCAAGGCATTGGGCACCGGTATGGCGCAGGGTGTGTTCTGGCGCGACATGGGGGTCGTCAACCTGGCCAGCGGCAAGCCGACCATGGCGCTGACCAATGGGGCGGCAGCGCGGCTGGACGAAATTCTGCCTGAAGGGCACCGCGCGGTGATCCACCTCACCATCACCGATGATTTTCCGCTCGCTCAAGCCTTTGTGATCATTGAAGCGTTGCCGGTCGAAGAAGCGCCACATTGATTGCATCTGACCACCGGCATGACGTTGCCCAGCGCGCGCCGAGACTCTATACCATCCAACGCACAATCGAGGACGACATGAGCGTGGCTGAAAAAACCCAGAAGAAATCCGGCGGACTTGGCGAAACCGTCAGCGTCATAGTCCAGGCCCTGCTGCTTGCGCTGGTCATCCGCACGCTCCTGTTCCAGCCGTTCTCGATCCCGTCCGGGTCGATGCGGCCGACTTTGCTCGAAGGCGACTATCTCTTCGTCACCAAGTGGTCCTACGGCTTCTCCCGCTATTCACTGCCGTTCGGGCCGAACATCTTTTCGGGCCGCATCTGGGGCTCAGAGCCGAAGCGCGGCGACGTGGTGGTGTTCAAGTTTCCGCCGGATCCTTCTGTCGATTATATCAAGCGCGTCGTCGGCCTGCCGGGCGACAAGATCCAGGTCAAGGATGGCCAGCTCTTCATCAATGACGTGGGCGTGCCGCGCGTCAAGGTCGGGCAGATCGACAACCGCGACATCACCGAGGAGAACGGGCCGGTCGATGTCTATCGCGAGACGCTGCCGAACGGCGTCAGCTACGACACGCTCGACCTGACGCAGGCTTCGATCGGCGACAATACCAAAGAGTTCAAGGTGCCGCCCGGTCACTATTTCATGATGGGCGACAATCGCGACAACTCGTCGGACAGCCGCTTCACCGTCGGCTTCGTGCCGGACGAGAATTTGGTCGGCCGCGCCAACCTCATTTTCTTCTCGATCGGCGGCAGCGCCAGCCCGCTCGAAATCTGGAAATGGCCGTCACTGATGCGCGCCTCGCGCCTGTTCCATTTCGTCAATTAGGGCCATGGCGGCGACGAAACGGCTGACCGCCGATGCGCTCGCCGAGGCGCTCAGGGAGCGCACCGGCCACAGTTTTGGCGACCATCAGCGCCTGCAGCGGGCGCTGACCCATGCCAGCGCTCGCGGCAGTCACGCCGGCATCGACTACGAACGTTTCGAATTCCTGGGCGACCGCGTTCTCGGCCTTGTCGTTGCCGATATGCTGCTGGCGGCATTTCCCGACGCCGCCGAGGGTGAGCTGTCGCTGAGATTGAACGCTCTGGTCAACGCTGAAGCCCTGGCGGAAATTGCCGAGGAGATCGGCCTGCCGGAACTTATTCGCGCCGGTTCGGACGTACGCGGCCTCGACGGGCGCAAGCGCGTCAATCTGCGCGCCGATGCATTGGAATCGCTGATCGCCGTGCTCTATCTCGACGGAGGGTTGGAAGCGGCCCGTGCCTTCATCCACAAATACTGGCAGCCGCGCTCGCAAGCCATTGACGCCGCCCGTCGCGATGCGAAAACCGAACTCCAGGAATGGGCGCATCAGGCGGCAGGCGCAGTGCCGGTTTACATAATCGACAGCCGCGAGGGACCGGACCACGATCCGCTGTTCACCGTCAGTGTCAAGGTTGGCGCCTATCCGCCGGCGACCGGCAGCGGGCGCTCCAAGCGCGAGGCGGAGCAGGCTGCAGCCGCGGCACTTCTGCAGCGGGAAGGCGTCTGGCTCGATCAAGGGAGTGCCGCATGACCGCCACCGAAGCTCCGGCAACAGAAGCTCCCGCTACCCGCTCCGGCTTCGTCGCGCTGATCGGCGCGCCCAATGCGGGGAAATCGACGCTGGTCAACCAATTGGTCGGCGCCAAGGTGTCAATTGTGACGCACAAGGTGCAGACCACCCGTGCGATCGTGCGCGGCATTGCCACCCACAACAACGCGCAGATCGTCTTCGTCGACACGCCGGGCATATTCAAGCCGAAGCGCCGGCTGGACACGGCGATGGTGACGACCGCGTGGGGCGGCGCCAAGGACGCCGATATCGTGCTGCTCTTGATCGACGCCGAGCGCGGCATCCGGGGCGATGCCGACGCCATCCTCGAGCGGCTGAAGGATGTTCGGCAGCCGATGGTGTTGATCCTCAACAAAGTCGATCGGGTCAAGCACGAGACGCTGCTGGCATTGTCGGCTGCAGCCAACGAAAGGGTGCCGTTCAAGCGCACCTTCATGGTTTCGGCGCTGACCGGATCCGGCTGCAAGGACCTGCTCGACTATCTCGCCGAGACCCTGCCGGCCGGACCCTGGTACTACCCGGAAGACCAGATCTCCGACCTGCCGATGCGCCAGCTCGCCGCCGAGATCACCCGCGAAAAGCTCTATCTCAGGCTGCATCAGGAACTGCCCTATTCCTCCCATGTCGAGACGGAGAAATGGGAAGAGAAGAAGGACGGCTCGGTGCGCATCGACCAGACCATCTATGTCGAGCGCGACAGCCAGAAGAAAATCGTGCTCGGCCATAAGGGCGAGACGATCCGCGCCATCGGCCAGGCGGCACGCATGGAAATAGCTGGCGTACTCGAACAGAAGGTGCACCTCTTCCTGTTCGTCAAGGTGCGTGAGAACTGGGGTGACGACCCCGAGCGCTACCGCGAAATGGGGCTCGAATTTCCGCACTGAGCCTGTTTGGGCGATCCGCAGAGCGGCCTGTTGGCCGCCTCAGGTTTCTGAGCGGTCGCCGGGCTGCCCGATCGGTCGACTTGCATATTGAACAGCCGACCGAATCATTCCGGGAGACCATGCGCCGGCCATGTCGGGTCGACCCGTTCCTTATTGGTACCGGCGCGACGGGAAATCCTGAGCGGGTTCTGAAAAATTTGCGATATTTCATGCAGAACCGGCCAGTTAGACCGGTTCGAGCACCTGCCGACACTGCGATCGTCCATGGTTCCCGTTCGTCGTCTCTCCGTCACACACTCTGCCTATAGGCTGTGCGAAAGACCCGCTTCCGAGCAAACCGGAACCGGCGGGCAAGCAGCCAGATCAGGACATGACAGGGACTTGGAATCGCATCGACCGCATCCGTCAGATCGAGTTTGCAAACGCCGTCGCTGTTGAGATCGAGCGCGCGCTGGCGCGGCAAGGCAAGGTGACGAACAGCGATGCGGTCGTTGCAGCGGGCAGGGTCGCCGGCGCCGTTGCCGCCGCCGTCGCTTTGCTTGCGCCGACCGACATCAGTGCGATCGACACCATGCAGGAAAGATTACCCGGCATGGCGTCGCGTTTCGTGCGGATATTGGCAGACGAAGCGGCGGAACGCCGTGCCCGGACGCATCTGTCGACGGCGCACGAAGGCCAAGGGGCAGACATCCAACGCCTGGCCGGAACGGGCGACCTCGACTCGATGCGGCTCGAGGACTGGGCCGGTCGGGTCGCCGGGTCGACGTTCCTGCAGCAAAATCTCGGCATATCGCGCTCGACCCTGCATCGCTGGCAGCGGAGCGGCACGGTCGTTGCGTTGCGCACCGGTGGCCGCAAACATGTATTTCCTTTGGCGCAGTTCATCGACGGCAGGCCGGCGCCGGGTATCAAGGAAGTGTTATCCGCGATGCCCGATCCACGGCATGCCTGGTCGTGGCTGATCGGCCCCGCGCCCGGCCTCGCCGGACGTATTCCCATTGAAATGCTCAAACGGGATCTGGTGGCGGAAGTCTTTCTTGCCGCACAGAACGCAGCGATGGCGAAGTCGACTTGATCTCGCTGCCAACGCTAGAAGTCTATTCTAAAAAAAGAACACGCACAAGGAATGTATGTCGGATTCCTACCGGTTTGCTGGCTAATGGCATAAGTATATTTTTGTACAATTGTGACAGTGTCTCGTTTGTTTCGATGGGCAAATGTGAAGCAAATATGAAGTGATATTTGTGCAACATGGATTTATTCTGTTATGCAAACATTGATTATTTTTGGAATCGTCATTGAGACTGGAATGCGGATGAGTATGTTCGCCGCCTGAAGAGGGGGTGCGGTGCGCGCCTTTTTCGACGTGGGTGAGGCGTTCAGCCGTTCAACCCATGAATCCAAAGCCATTTTTAACTTTGACTGGAGAGGTCAGAAAATGAATATCAAGAGCCTTCTTCTCGGCTCAGCCGCGGCATTCGTCGCGGTCTCCGGTGCGCGCGCCGCCGACGCTGTTGTGGTCGCCGAGCCGGAACCCGCCGAATACGTCAAGATTTGCGACGTCTACGGCGCCGGCTACTTCTACATTCCCGGCACCGAGACCTGCCTGCGCATCGGCGGCTATGTCCGCTATGACGCAAGCTTCGGCGACGCCGGCCGCGTTTTCGATGGCGCGACGACACACGACCTTTTGGACGGTGACGAGCAGCAGACCTGGAACAAGAATGCCCGCTTCAATTTGAAGACGTGGACCGGCCAGGAAACCGAGCTCGGCACGTTGAAGACCTATACCGAGACCCGTTTCAACTTCGGCAATACCAAACGCACCGTGAGCGGTGTTGATTTCAGCGTGCAGGACAACAAGGCGGTTACCCTGAACTTCGCCTGGATCCAGCTTGGAGGTTTCCGCGTCGGTAAGGATGAAACTGTCTATGATTCGTTCATCGGTTACGCCGGCAACGTCGTCCAGGACACTATCATTCCTTACGGCACCAAGGACACCAACCTGATCAGTTACTATTTCGACGGCGGTAATGGCTTTACGGCAGTCGCCTCGGTCGAAACGGGCTCCGGCGCTGACCAGTCGATCGACAGCTACGTTCCGTTTGTCGTCGGCGGCGTGAAATACAAGGGCGACTGGGGTGCGATCACCGCGGTCGGCGCCTATAACAGCACGTCGGAAGAATGGGCCGGCAAAGCTCGCCTCGACGTCAAGCCGATTACTGACCTGACCCTGTTCGTGATGGCGGGCTACGGCAGCGACGACAACGTCGCGAAGAACTTCTACAAGCCGTGGACTGGCAACTTTGCCGTCTGGGGCGGCGGCAGCTATGCCGTCAACAAGAAGACCTCTTTGAACGCCCAGGTCTCCTATACCGACGACCAAGACTTCGCCGTTGCGGCCAACGTCGCCTACACCATCGTTCCTGGTTACACGATCACCGCCGAAGTCGATTATTACGACAATTTCGATGCCGACGATGCCGACGCAATCGGCGGCATCTTCCGCTTCCAGCGCTCGTTCTGATCAAACGACGATCTCGTAAAAAACGGCCCGTAGCGATACGCTACGGGCCGTTTTGGTTTGGCGGCGGATTCGTCGCTCATCTTGATTTCGCCATCCAACCGGTGACAAGCTCTCGTCATGGAATGGCGCGACGAGGGAATCATTCTCGGCACCCGCAAGCATGGCGAAACCAGCGCCATTCTTGAGGTGATGACACGCGCGCATGGCCGCCATCTCGGTCTCGTGCGCGGCGGCCGTTCGCGCAAACAGCAGCCTGTCTTGCAGCCCGGCAATCGCGTCGACCTGTTGTGGCGGGCGCGGCTCGACGAGCATCTCGGCACCTTCCAGATCGAGGCTATCGAGATGAACGCCGCCCGGCTGATGGACAGCGCCGTTGCCGTCTACGGCCTGCAGACGATGGCCGCGCATTTGCGTCTTCTGCCTGAGCGTGACGCCCATGGCGGCCTTTACGAGACGCTTGCGGTGATGATCGCTCATCTCGACGATGCCGATGCCGCCGGCGAGCTGGTGGCCCGCTTCGAGCTGCTGGTACTCGACGAACTCGGTTTCGGCCTCGATCTCAGCCAGTGTGCGGCGACCGGCACCAGGCAGGACCTTGCCTATGTCTCGCCGAAATCCGGCCGCGCCGTGTCGCTGGCGGCGGGCGCGCCGTGGCGCGACAAGATGCTGGCGCTGCCTGCCTTCCTGCAGCGCGGCTCCGGGCTGCGCGCCGATCCGGCGGCGATCGAGGACGCCTTCCGGCTGACCGGCTTCTTTTTGACCCGCCGTGTCTACGAACCGCGCGGCATCGAGCCTCCCGGCGCCCGCGCCGGGTTTCTCGCCGCCTTGCGCAGGCATCATTCACCCGGCCGTGAATCCGGCAAGGCAAGCGCCGGGGAAGCCGCCACCGGGGAAACCACCAGATGAGCGAAGTTGAACCTGATCCCGAAAACGTTTCGCCGCTCGGCCTTGGCACCATTTCGCAGGTGGGCGAGGCCCATGCGACGGCCGAGTTCAAAGTGAATTTGACGCGGCCGATCACGCCAAGGACGGGCGAGGTGGTGTGCGAGGGCAAAGTGGTGCACAAGGGCCGCACGCTGACGGTTTCGGAAGCGGCGCTGAAGGACGCCAACGGCAAAGCTGCTGGCTTTCGGCACCGAAACATGCTCGATCTTTCCGGCCAATCTGGCGGCACGTTGAATGGACCGGCCGTTTGGCCGCCGCATTTGAATGTCACTGAACATTGAATGTCAGTGACAACTGGCCTGGTTTGGGGGAACCGCCATGTTTGAAGGCCTGATTGGCCTCGTCGCCATCATCGTGCTGTTCGTCATCATTTCACGCCAGCAGAGCCGCATCGGCCTGATCGAGCGCGAGCTTGGCGCCTTGCGCAGCCTTGTGCTTTCGGGCACGCCTGCGCTGCCGCCGCAAGCCAAGGAACCGGCTGCAAACGACAGCAAACCGGCGGATGCCGCAATCCCGCTTGCGGCAGCAGGCGACATGGCCGTATCGCCACGGACCGCAGCGGTCGTGTCAGCTACAGAGGCCGATGCCGATACAACGGCGCCGTCCGCGCCGGAGTCGGCGCAACAGGCGACAGCGGCGAAGGCAGCTCGCCAGTCCGACGTCGAAACGGCGCTCGGTACCCGCTGGGCGGTCTGGGTCGGCGGCATCGCGCTGGCGCTGGGTGGCTTGTTTCTGATCCGCTACACCATCGAGGCCGGCATTTTCGGGCCACGCGTGCGGCTTGTCATGGCGGCGGCACTCGGGCTGGTGCTGGTCGCCGGCGGCGAGTTCATCCGGCGCACCGGCTTCAGGGTGCCGGTGCAAGGTGCCGCCGGTGCCTATATCCCGGCGATCCTGACGGCGGCCGGCGCTTTCATCCTGTTCGGTACCGTCTACGCCGCGTACAGCATTTACGGCTTCATCGGCCCGACGCTCGCTTTCACGCTGCTCGGCGCCATCGGGGTGGCGACGATCGCGGCAAGCCTGGTCCACGGTCAGGCGCTGGCCGGCGTCGGCCTGCTCGGTGCCATGGTGACGCCGCTGCTGGTCGCCTCGCAGGCGCCCAATCCGTGGGCGCTGTTCGGCTATCTGGCGATCGTGCTCGCCGCCACCTGCGTCATTGCCCGCATCCGCGACTGGAGGCTTTTGATGGCCGCAGCCTTCGTCGCTACGGGGATCTGGACCATCTTCTACATGACCGATGCGCCGGGGGCGAACCTTGCCGTCATCCTCTTTATCGACGGGGTGACACTGGCCGTGCTCGCCTTCGTCTGGCTTGGCCGCCGCGACGAAGCGGTCGCCGGCAGCGGCTTCGACTGGCCGTCGATCGCGCCGGGCTTCTTCGTCGGCCTTTCGGCGCTGGCCCTGTTTGTCGATCCGGCCTTCGCCGCCATCCGCGGTGCATTGCCGGGGGCCGCCCTTGTCGCAGCCCTGGTGGCGGTGGCGCTCTACCGGCCGCAGGCGCTTGCACTGCTGCACGCCGCCGGGCTGGCGACGGTACTGGTCTATCTCGGCATCATTCCGCCGACCACGATCGCTTCCGATTTTTCGGGTGGCGCTCTCGGCGTCGACGGCATGCCGGTCGTGGCGTCCGATGCATTGATGCTCAGGGTCGGCATCGCGCTCGGCCTGGTCTTCATCGGCGCCGGCTTTTGGGCGGCGCGCTGTTTTGCGGCCTCTGGCTGGCTGCGCGCCGCCGCATGGGCGGCGTGGAGCGTTGTCGCGCCACTGGTCATCCTGCTGGCGCTCTGGTCTACCTTCGGCAATCTCGACCGAGACCTTGCTTATGCGGCGGTCGCAGCCGTTTTGGTCGGAGTCTTCGTCGCCGGCGGCGAATGGATAGCGCGCGGCGAGGCGCCGCCGCTGACCGGCGGCGCTGCCGTCTCCTTCGCGCTCGGCGGCGCGGCAATCGCCGGCCTGTTGATGCTGCACATGGCCTTTGGTTCCGGCTGGACAACCATCCTGCTCGGAGCAGCCGCCGTCGTGCCGGCGCTGGCGACGCGCTGGCGCAGCTATCCGGTGCTTGGCTGGATTTCCGTTGGCGCGGTGATTGCAGTGCTTGGTCGCGCTGCCTTCGACCCGACCATCGTCGGTGCCGAGTTCCTGTCGAAGACGCCGGTGTTCAACTGGCTGCTGCTTGGATATGGCGTGCCGGCGCTCGCTTTCGGTTTTGCCGCCTGGCAGCTTGCCCGAACCATCAACGGCCGACCGCGCCTCGCAATGGAGGCCGGCGCCGCGCTGTTTGCCCTGCTCACCGTCGCCATGCTGGTGCGCCATGCCATGCATGGCGGCGTCATCGATACGGCTGCTGCGACGCTTGCCGAACAGGCGATCTACACGCTGATCGCCATCGGTGCCGGCGCCATCCTGGTCGCCATCGACATGCGCTCGCCAAGTTCGGTGCTGCGCTACGGCTCGATTGCAGCGGGCGTGGTCTCGGTCGCGTTCATCGTCCTCCAGCATTTTCTGGCGCTGAACCCGCTGCTGACGGATGAATCGACCGGCAGCATTCCGGTGTTCAACCTTCTGTTCCTCGCCTACCTCTTGCCGGCGGTTGCGGCAGGCGCACTGGCGCTCTATGCCCGCGACAAACGACCGAAATGGTATGCGCAGATGCTGGCGATGGTGGCGGCGGTGCTCGGCTTCGCCTATGCCACGCTGTCGGTCAGGCGCCTGTTCAAGGGCGAGTTCATCGGGCTGTGGAGCGGTCTCGGCCAGCTCGAGACCTATACTTATTCGGCACTGTGGCTGGTCATCGGCGTGGTGCTGCTCACCGCAGGTGTATGGCTGAAGTCGCAGGTGCTGCGCATAGCGTCGGCGGCGCTGATCTCGATCGCCGTGCTCAAAGTCTTCATCTTCGACATGTCGGAACTGGAAGGCGTGTTGCGGGCGCTGTCCTTCATCGGCCTCGGCGCGGTGCTCATCGGCATCGGCCTGTTCTATCAGCGGCTGCTGACAAGGGCGGCGAGAGAGGTAAATTAGTGTGAGTCTATGATCACGGGAAAAGGCTATTGACAGATGGCTGTTCAGCATACGGACGTCGTCGATATTGTCGCAAAAGGCAAAAATGGTGAATATTTGCTCAGCATTGTAGATGATCTCGATTGGGATGATGTAGAAAATCATCTTGAGCTTCTAGAGAATAAACTGAATCTATATTGTGTTTTCGTTTTAGAAGGGCAATTCTACAAAGAACATCCGGATGCTGTGGGGCGACCCGTTATGATTTCGGTGGCATTGTTGTCTATTATGCCAGCCGAGGTACAATGGTTCTTTACCGCAGCTGCGGTATCAGTCGAAAAGGCCGGATTGCAATTTGAAGTTCAGCACCTCTCGAAGGGGAATTTGTAGAGGGGTCTTCAGGTGGGGATCGGCCGGGAATAAACCTGCCACTGGCAGCGTTATTCAGTTGCTTGGGTGACCGGGGCGGCGGACCGCTTCGCGCTGGCCGCTTGCGCCGCGCTGCAAAGGCGCGTTCAATCATCACGGACAGGGCCCCCCAGAACCAGCGGTCATGGACGAAAAGAAGGCAGCAATCCTTGGTGAAATACCGCGTCTGCGCCGCTATGCACGCTCGCTGTTGCGCGACCGCGATTCCGCTGACGATCTCGTCCAGGATTGTCTCGAGCGGGCACTTGTGCGGCTCGACAATTGGCAGACAGGAGAAAGCCCCAGGAGGTGGCTGTTTACGATCATGCATCATTTGTTCATCGACCAGATGCGCAAGGTGAACCGGCGCGGCGAGGCAGCGATGCTGCCGCTCGAGGCGAGCGAGGCGCAGGCAGCACCCGCCGAGCAGGTCGAGAGCATCGCCTCGCGCGAGATCGTCGACGCGCTGCAGGCGATCAGCCCTGACCGGCGCGCGGCACTTGTGATGGTCGCCATCGAAGGGTTTTCCTACGCCGAAGCCGCCAACATCCTTGGGGTTCCCGCCGGCACCTTGATGTCGCGCATCGCGCGCGGGCGCGAGGAACTGCGCGCGCTGCTTGATGATACCGCGCGCCGTCGATCGATAAGGATCGTCGAGAAATGAGCCGACGCGATTTCTCCGAACGCGACATCCACATGGCTCTCGATGGCGAGTTGCCGGGCGACGAGCGGACGGCCTATGAGGCATGGCTCGAGGCCAATGCCGAGATGAAGGCCAGGAGCGCACGCTACGCCGCCGACCGGGCAGCGTTGCGCGCAGCCTTTAACGGCGTGCTGGACGAGCCCGTCCCGGTGCGGCTGACCAAGGTGGTGCTTGGCGAGGCGCCGGTGGTCAGAGTGTCGCCGTCGCGCTCGCGTTGGTGGCTTGCGGCCGCCGCTGCCGCCATCCTGGTGATTGGCGGCGCTGGCGGCTACCTTGCCGGCATCGGCCGCCTCGGCCTGGAAAACACGGCCGAAGACCAGCTTGCCGAAGAGGCGATCGCCGCCCATGTCATCTATGCCGCCGAAAAGCGGCATGCGGTGGAAGTGCCGGCAAGCGATAAGGATCATTTGCAGAGCTGGTTGTCGAACCAGGTGGGTTTGAAGCTCGTCGCACCGGATCTGGCGGCGCAAGGTTTCCAACTGGTCGGTGGCCGGCTGCTGCCTGCCGGCCAGGGCAAGGCCGCGATGCTGCTTTACGAGGACGACAAGGGCGAGCGCATTTCGCTCTTCGTCATCGCCGAATCGGCAGCCAAGGCCAAGGGCACTTATGGGGAAGAAGATGGTCCTGAGGCCGTCTACTGGCTGGACAAGGGTTATGGCTGCGCCGTCGTCGGATCGCTGCCGCGCGAGCAGCTGGCCGCAGTGGCCAAGAGCGCCTATGGCCAGCTTCTGGCGGGCTTGAAAAGCTGAGCAGGATCTCGTTTTTCCGGAGCCGCGCCGATGCCGAAACACGAAGGTCGTTTCAAAGCCTTTGCGCGACCTGCCTGCCTTGAAAACTGTCACAATTCGGCCCTAATCGAGGTGCGATAGCGCTTGCTGAATGCTGGCACTTCGGCTGGTGTGACCGATGTTTAGACTAGGGCAGTTTCCACAACCCAATCGAGGTTTTCTGAGCCCGCATGCCTGCCGAGATTCGCAAGGCCCGCGCGTCCGACGTCGATGACCTCGCCGCCATCGAAAAAGCTGTTTTCTCGAGCGACCGCATTTCTCGTCGCTCTTTTCGCCAACTGATCGAACGCGACACCGCCGAACTGCTGGTTGGCGAGAACGATGGCCACGTCGCCGGCTATGCGGTCGTGCTGTTTCGCAAGGGCAGCGGCGTCGCGCGGCTTTATTCGATCGCCGTCGGTCCATTTTTCGGCGGCCGCGGCGTTGGCCGCCTGCTGCTGGAACAGGCTGAAGCCGCCGCTTTCGAGCATGGCCGCATGATGCTTCGTTTGGAAGTCCGCGAGGACAACCCGCGCGCCATCCAGATCTACGAGCAGAGCGGCTACCGCAAGATCGGTCGTGAACCGGGCTACTACGAGGATGGCGCCACTGCGCTGCGCTATGAAAAGACCTTGCGCGGCGACATTCCGGTCGCCACCGAAGTGCCGTTTTATCAGCAGACTTGCGAATTCACCTGCGGACCATGCTGCCTGATGATGGCGATGGCTAACTTCGACCCCGGATTCGTGCCGGATCCGGTTATGGAAATCAGGCTGTGGCGTGAGGCGACGACCGTTTTCATGATGTCGGGGCCGGGCGGCTGCGAACCGTTCGGGCTGGCCGTCGCCGGCTATGAGAGCGGGCTTGCTGCTGAGATCTATGTCTCCTTCTACGGCGCGCTGTTCCTGCAGTCGGTGCGCAGCGAGGACAAGCGCCGGGTGATGGAGCTGGCGCAGGTCGACTTTCGCCGCCGCGCGGAACTTTACGGCATCCCGGTGAATTACCGTTCATTCGGGCTTGACGACATTCGCACCGCGATCGCAGAGGGAAAACTGGTACTGGTCCTGATCAGCGGCTTCCTGATGTTCGGCAAGAAGGTTCCGCACTGGGTATTGGCCATCGGTGACGACGGCGATCATATCCTGATCCACGACCCCTGGGTCGAGGACGAGCGGCAGGAGACGATCCTCGATGCTGCCAACATTCCCGTGCCTTACGGCATCTTCATGAACATGGCGCAATTCGGCCGCGACGGATTGCGCGCCGCCATCACTCTCGGAAAGCGCGACAGCCAATGACCTGGGTCATCCTTACCGGCCGGCAGAACGATCTCGACCAAGTGGCGACGCCGCACAAGATCATCACCAATCGCGACTACCTTGCCCATCCGGCACTGTTTCGCGGTCAGCGGCCGAAGGTAATCAACCTGTCGAACAATTACGGCTACCAGAGCCGCGGCTATTACGCGTCGCTGCTTGCCGGTTCGCGCGGCCATAAGGTCATCCCGACGGTCGAAACGATGATCGACCTGTCAGAACGCAAGCTCTATGAGCACGCGTTGCCGGAACTCGAACTCGCACTCAACAAGTGCCGCAAGGACCTGGGCGGCGCTTTTCCGCAGAAGGTCTGCATCTTCTTCGGCATCGGACCATCCAGGATCTGGGACCGCTTCGCAAAACTTCTGTTCGACTGGTTCCGTGCCCCGGCGCTCGAGGTTCACATCAGGGACAGCGCCGAATGGGCCTCGATCCGCAAGATCGGGTTCCATCCCCTGGCCAGGATGACCGAGGACGAGGAAACGCACTTTCTCCAGTGCCTGGAGACCTACACCAACCGCGAGTGGCGCGACACCAAGGGCCGCACGCCGGCGCGCTACACTTTCGCCACGCTGGTCGATCCGCATGAGGAACTGCCGCCGTCGGAGATTTCGTCGCTGCGCCACTGGGCCAAGATCGCTGAAAAGATGGGCGTCGAAATCGAGCCGATCACCAAGCGGGATCTGGCCAAGCTCGCCAACTACGACGCGCTGTTCATCCGCGAGACCACCTCGATCTCCAATCATACCTACCGCTTTGCCCGCCGCGCCCAGCAGGAAGGTATGCCGGTCATCGACGATCCGCTGTCGATGATCCGCTGCACCAACAAGGTCTATCTCAACGAGCTGATGACCTACAACAAGGTACCGGTGCCGCCGACGGTGATGATTGCTGGCACTTCGGACCTGGAAGTTGCGGCACAGACGCTGGGCTTCCCGCTGGTGCTGAAGATCCCGGACTCCTCGTTTTCGCGCGGCGTCAAGAAATGCGGCACCTTTGAAGAGTTGAAGACGCTCGCAACCGAATGGCTGGAGGATTCCGACCTCCTGATCGCGCAAAAATTCATTCCGACGGAATATGACTGGCGCGTCGGTGTCCTCGGCGGCCAGCCCTTGTTCGCCGTCCATTATCTGATGGCCAAGAAACATTGGCAGATCGTCAATCATAAGGCCAACGGCAAGCCCGACCAGGGCGGCATCAAGACGTTCACCCTGAAGGAAGCACCGGCCCATGTCGTCGAGACGGCGGTGAGCGCGGCGCGCTGCATTGGCGACGGCCTCTACGGCGTCGACCTCAAGGAAACCAGGGACGGCGTCTTCGTCATCGAGGTCAACGACAACCCCAACCTCGACCACGGCTGGGAAGACTCCGGCGAAAAAGACGAGGTCTGGGTGCGGCTGACGCAGTGGTTCCTGGAGCGGCTGGACCGGCCGGGGCGATAATATCCGAACTGAGGGGAAAAAGATGCTGTTCTTCGTAACCGAGGATTTTCGTGGCTGCGACCGCAAGGAGATCTACCGCCGTTTCCGCGACCAGGGCCGCCTGAAGCCGGACGGGCTTCTCGTGCACCACAGCTGGATCGCAGCGGATATGAGCCGCTGCTTCCTGCTGGTGGAGGCCGATGACGTCACGCTCCTGCAGCGGTGGGTCATCGAATGGGCGGATCTGGTCGAATTCGAGATCGTTCCCGTGGCGACGAACAAGGATATGGTGGAGGCATTGAGCGGACATCTCTGACCCGTTGGGAACCTCCTGGTTCGCCACACCTGAATGCCGCCTTCTCCTATCAAGGAATTCGCGGATCGAGCGTCATCTCAAGGAGCCGGTTGCCCGCGCTTCCGCGAGACTGTCGCACTTAGCCGGACTGCCGGATCGTCGCGCTCGACTTCAGCAGCCGATTAATGTCCGACGCCTTTGACGGCACCCCGATCAAATAGCCTTGGGCCTCAACACAACCCTCCTTTTGCAGGAATTCAAGCTGCGCTTCGGTCTCGACACCTTCGGCGGTGACGGTGATGCCCAGCTGTGCGCCAAGCCCGATGATGGTGCGCACGATCGCCGCGGTATCGCGACTGTCGATGTCACGGGTGAAAGAGCGATCGATCTTGATCTTGTCGACGGGAAAGCGCCTGAGGTAGCCCAGCGACGAATAGCCGGTGCCGAAATCATCCAGCGCGATGCGGACGCCCAGATCGCGTAGCTGCCTGAGTGTCTTGAGCACCAGATCGCTCTCGTCCATCAGCACCGTTTCGGTGATTTCCAGTTCAAGCCGGTTGGCCGGCACGCCCGAGAACGCCAGGGCCGAGATAACGCTGCGGGCAAAGGTACCGCTTTTGATCTGTACGGCGGAGACATTGACGGCGATGCGCCAAGCCGCCCAGCCTGCCGCGGTCGTGCAGGCTTTTCGCAGCGCCCATTCTCCAAGCGGCACGATCAGCCCGGTCTCCTCGGCGGCCGGAATGAAGTCGTCCGGCCGTACCAGGCCGCGCACCGGCGAACGCCAGCGCATCAAGGCTTCGGCACCGACGATTTCGCCGGAGGCGATGTTCATGATCGGCTGGAAATCCAGCTCGAATTCCCGGCGCGACAGCGCTGCCCTGAGATCGATTTCGAGCGCCCGGCGTGCCCGCACCATCGCGTCCATGGCTGGTTCGAAGAAGCGGTACAGGTTGCGCCCTTCGCTCTTTGCCCGATAGAGCGCCATATCGGCATTTTTCAGCAAAGTGTCGGCGTCCTTGCCGTCATTCGGAAACAGCGCAATGCCGAGACTGATGCCGACACGCATGTCGTGTCTTTTGTCGCGAAACGGCTTTCCGATGATCTCGACGATGCGTTTGGCCAGCTTTTCCGCGTCGCCCGGGCTTTTGAGATTGAACTGGATGATGACGAATTCGTCGCCGCCGAAGCGGGCGACAACGTCCGTTTCATTGCGCAGGCACCGTTGCAGCCGTTCGGCCACGCATTTCAGCAGCCAGTCGCCGGCGGGGTGGCCCCAGCTATCGTTGACCGCCTTGAAGTGATCGAGGTCGAGCGAGAATATCGCCAGCGATCCGTCTCTCGTCTCACTCAGGGCTTGGTCGAGCCGTTCGCGAAGCATCGAGCGATTGGGCAGGTTGGTCAGTGTGTCGTGGTGCGCAAGATGGGTCATGCGCTCTTCCACGCGCCTGCGCTCGGTGACGTCGTCGAACGTCGCGACCCAGCCGCCGCCGCTCATCGGCCGGCGCGCAACCAGCAGCGTCCTGCCGTCAGCGAGATGGCGATGCGTTACGTGTGTTTTCCCCGCCCGCAGGCAGGCTTCGATTTGCGAGATTTCGCTGTCGGGGTCGAGCTTTGTATAAATGCCCAGTTCCAGCAGCCGCTTGAACGCATCACGGTGGCTCATACCAAGCGGGAAGTCGGCCGGCCTGACATGATAAAGTTCCAGGAAACGTTCGTTGCGCACGATCAGCTTGCCATCCGCATCGTACATCAAAAGGCCTTGCGACATGTTGGCAAGTGCCGCGTCGAAACGGCGGTGCTGCTCCTTCAACTCCTGCTCGGCGCGCCGTTGCTCGGTGATGTCCTCGTAGATCGATACCCAACCGCCTGACGCCAGCGGCCGGTGCGAAATGTTGACGATACGCCCGTCTGCAAGCGTTTCCTCATAGGTGGAAGGTTTTGCCTGGTCGATATAGGGCTTGCGGATAGCATAGAGTTGCTCAGCGCTTTGCGAGGCGATGCCGATATCCACGCTGTGCTGGAGGATGTCGAAAAACCGGATGCCGGGCCGCACCACTTCGGCGTCGAGGCGAAAGATACTGATGTAGTTCCCGTTGCAGATGATCATCCGTTCATCGGCATCGAACATGCACAGGCCATGCGACATGTTCTCGACCGCTGCCGAAAAACGCTCGTTCTGTTCGCGCAGTTCGTCTTCAATAGGTTGCGGCTGACCAACGCCTTTGGCCCTCTGTCGGCGGACGGACGAACCAGCCTTGATACCGGCAACGGGCATGAGGCAAGCCTATGGACCATGGTTAACCATGGCACTGTTGTCCCTGCCGGTTAATTTACCGTTTTCAGCCGGCTGGAACGGCAGTCTGGCGTCGCGACTTTTCGATCGTCGCAAAGCGTTTGAGAAAGGCATTCTGCGCCCAAGTCACCGAGCGCGGCGTGACGTCGAAGCGCTCGGCATTGAAGCCGCGCGGCCGGCCGAAGAACTCCGTCGCCTCTGCCGTCGAAAAACCCGCAAGCAGCGTTGCTTCGAAATAAGCGGCGATCTGATCCGCTCGCTTGATCTCCTTGCGCAGTCCCGCGTCGAGTTCGGCCGGCAGTGAAAAGCGCAGATGGATGGCGCGCTGCAGCCTGATCTCGCAATCCCTGTAGCTGCCGCCCATCACGGATTTGAACGGCGAGATCATGTCGCCGATGACATATTCCGGCGCGTCGTGCAGCAGCGCCGCCAACCGCGCGTCGGCGTCGGCATCCGGCATCAGCTCGCCGACAAGCGTTTCGACCAGCAGCGAATGCTGGGCGACAGAAAAGGCGTGCTCGCCTCTGGTCTGGCCGTTCCAGCGTGCGACGCGGGCAAGGCCATGGGCAATATCGGAGATCTCGATGTCGAGCGGCGAGGGATCGAGCAGATCGAGCCGTCGGCCGGACAGCATGCGCTGCCAGGCGCGCGGCGGCGCCCCGGCGCGATCGGCAGCCATCAGGCGTCCTCCGCGCCGATGGCTTCCCGCGGAAAGCTGAATTTCGCCCAGGACGGGATAGCGAGCGACACGGCGACGTCCTCCGCAAGGATCGGCAGGCCGGCGTCGAGCGCTGCCTTGACCCGGTCGATGCGGGCAATGGCAAGGCCTGTCCTGGCCGCGGTCGAGCCAAGCTGCCCGACCGGTCGCCCCTCCACGGTCAACTCTGCGCGCGAAGTGGGCAGGGTGCGTTCGGCCGAGACAATCAACACCCGACGCCTGGCAGTGCCGCGATGCTGCATGCGCGAGACGACCTCCTGGCCGACGTAGCAGCCCTTCTTGAAGCCGACACCGCCGATCTCGTCGAGCAACACGTCATGCGGAAAAGCGTCGCCGAGCTGGTAGTCCGCACCGCTTTCGGCAATGCCATGGGCGATGCGAAAGGCTTGCCATGCGGCAAGGTCGCCGCCATCTGCGGTGTCATCGTAGAAGCGCTTAACGGCAGTATCGACAAACCGCGCATCAGCAAACGGTGCTGATTCAAATTGCGAAGTGGTTGAATCGCTTCCCCATGCGACGGCCACAACCGGCTGATCCAGCTTGGCAATTTCGACTTTGGCGCGCAATTTGTAGAGCGTCAGCCGGCGCATGAAATCATCGGCGGTCTCGGTACGGCATTCAAGTCGGAAAGCATTTTCGCCGGCGCGCGAGATCAGGAAGTCGAAAAGGATCTTGCCTTGCGGCGTTAGCAGCGCGCCGGGCTTTGCTTCGCTGCTGCCGAGCACGTCGAGGTCGGTGGTCAGGATGTTCTGTAAAAAGTGCTCGGCATCCGGCCCGGACACGGAAACGAGTGCGCGATCTCTGAGCGGGGCAAAGGGCATGGTGGGAAAACGAGCCTGATCTTGCAAAACTATCGGCCATTACGTAAGCCGCTGGCACTCCCCCCGCAAGAGACCGGATCCGTATGGCCCCCATCTACGATCTCATCCTGACAGGCGGCACCGTGGTCAATCACGACGGCCAGGGTTTTCGCGACGTCGGCATCAATGGTGGGCGCATCGCTGCGATCGGCGACCTCCGCCAGGCGTCGGCCGGTGAGACGATCGACTGCCGCGGGCTGCACATCCTGCCGGGCGTCGTCGACAGCCAGGTGCATTTCCGCGAGCCGGGCCTGGAGCACAAGGAAGATCTGGAGACGGGCTCGCGGGCAGCGGTGCTCGGCGGCGTCACCGCCGTCTTCGAGATGCCGAACACCAATCCGCTGACCACCAGTGAGGCAACCCTTGCCGACAAGGTGCGGCGTGCCACCGGCCGCATGCATTGCGACTTTGCCTTCTGGGTTGGCGGGACCCGCGACAATGCAAAAGACGCTGGCGATCTCGAGCGGCTGCCTGGTGCGGCCGGCATAAAAGTTTTCATGGGCTCGTCCACCGGCGACCTGCTGGTCGAGGACGACGAAGGCGTTGCCTCGATCCTGAGGAACACACGCCGCCGCGCCGCCTTTCACTCCGAGGACGAGTTCCGGCTGCGCGAGCGGCTTGGCGAGCGCATCGCGGGCGATCCGTCCTCACATCCGGTGTGGCGCGACGAGATCGCTGCGTTGCGCTGCACGGAGCGCCTTGTGCGCATCGCGCGCCAGGTCCGCGCCCGGATCCATGTGCTGCACATCTCGACCGCCGAGGAGGTAGGCTTCCTCGAGCAGCACAAGGATGTCGCGACCTGCGAGGCGACGCCGCATCATCTGACGCTGAGCGCCGACGATTATGCGCAGTTGGGCACCCTGATCCAGATGAACCCGCCGGTGCGCGCCACGCGCCATCGCGACGGGGTCTGGTACGGCGTTGCGCAAGGCATCGTTGATGTGCTCGGCTCCGACCATGCGCCGCACACGCTGGCCGAGAAGGCAAAGCCTTATCCGGCGTCGCCGTCCGGCATGACCGGGGTGCAGACGTTGGTGCCGATCATGTTGGATCATGTCAACGCCGGCCGGCTGACATTGCAGCGCTTTGTCGACCTGACCAGCCACGGCCCGCAGCGTATTTTCGGCATCGCCAGGAAAGGCCGTATTGCCGCCGGCTACGATGCCGATCTGACCATCGTCGATCTGAAGCGCCGCGACACCATCGCCAACGCCCAGCAAGGCTCCAAGGCCGGCTGGACGCCTTATGACGGCAGGCAGGTGACCGGCTGGCCCGTCGGCACCATCGTGCGCGGCCGGCGCGTGATGTGGGAAGGCGAGATCGTCACGCCAAGCCAGGGCAGGGCGGTGGAATTTTCCGAGGCGCTGGCGCGCTAGTCGCCGGCGACGAAGAACGTCCATTGTCCGGTCGGCGTGATGCCGACGCGGTAGAAAATGTAGGCACCAAACTGCTTCATGTCGTCATAGTCGCTGGCGGTGACGATCTTGAACAGCTCGACCCGCTGCCTGGCATCGAGCTTGTCCAGCGGCAGGGCGAAGAAATAGGGCCAGACATAGAGATCCTGCGGCGTGCCGGCATCGACATGGACAAAACCGGCACTGAGCACTTCTTCCAGGATGGCGAGAATCTCCTGGCCTTCCGTATCGCCCGAAAGGCCCTTCAGGAAGGCGATCGGGTCGCCCTCGATGTCACCCAGCGACAACTGGGTCATCATGTCGCCCTTGCCGATCAGCGGTCGAAGTTTTTCGATGTCGCCGCTTTTGCAGGCCTCGACTATCAGATCGTGCATGCGCCTGACCGGTTCCGGCAACTTGGCCAGGTCGTAGACGACTTCGGGCACGGGCGCGTCCGGATCGACATGCGGATTGGCCATGCCGCCATCGTTGGCCGGCCCTTTCGGTTCGGTTTGTTCCGGCTCGTCGGATGGCGTCGGCTGGCTGGCCGGTGGTGGCGTCGTGCCGAGCGGGCCGGGCATCGGCACGGTACTTCCGGGCGGCGACATGTCAGCGTCGGGCGGCGGCGTGACCGGTGAGGGAAGGTCTTCGCGCTTGATCTCGCTGAGGGCTTGAGAGGGACTGCTCGCAAGAAACAGTGCAGAAGGAATCATGGCGCAGGAAGCGGTGAACCAAATGCTGAGGACCAGGCCGCGCGGCTTGCCTGATATCGAAAAATTCACCGCCTGCTACTCCCTGGTTCCAGCCCATCCATGTGCCCGGACACGATGTCCGGCGGCGCGCCGTCGTCAAAGAACGGGGGTCAGTGACGCAGTCTTTCGGGCTCGAAGGCCCCGGCAATCACCTTTTCACGCATGCGATCGAGCAGGGCAAGCGCCGAGGTCTCGCCATTGGTGCGCAGCATTTCGCCGAATGCCGTTTCGAGGGCCGCCTCGGCGATGATTTCCGGCTCGATCCCGGCCGACAATCCTTCTGCCCAGGCTTCGCTGTGGCTTTCCACGGCGGTCAGGCGCTTTTCTTCCCTGACCAGCGCGTCGATGTCGTTGACGCCATGTTCCATTGCGATGTCCACCCTTTCAAGCGGTGATCCGTTGGACAGGGATCAAGCTTGAGTTGTCCTTTTACACGCAGGCGCAGTAAGTATTTGTAAATGCGACATTTTTTTGGTCGTCGTCTACAAATTCCGTCGCGTCCAGCAAACCTGCGTCCGATCCGTTTCAAACTTAGCCGATTAGGCAGGCCAAGGGGACGGAAACCTTCAGTTTGAGTTAATTTCACATCTGCGCGCTAACGTTTCGTTAACATAGTTGCAAAAGTGCAACATCAGGTTTGCACCAAGACCTCACTCGAGGCAAGCGGAGAAGCGTCGAACGCGTCCGCCGCAACGGCGCCGACCCTTGATGCGGCTTTTCCGCAAAGCGGCTGCCGCCGTCAGTTTCCGTAGCGCGAGGCGATGTCGCGAGACAGCGTCTCGCCTTCCTTCATGTAGCGGCTGATGGCTTCCGTCGCCGAGGCCGTGCATTGCGTATAAGTACCGCCGAACGACCGGTAGCCGCGGTTGAAGCTGGCGATGAAGCGGGCGCGCCGCTCCGGGTTCGGATTTTCCGATGCGATCAGTTTTTCCATCTCGGCTCGCCACCGATCGCCCTTCTCGCCACACAGATTACGCAGGAAATGCAGCGAGCCGAGCACTTCCGCCAGCCGCATCAGCCCGGGCTCGAACGGTGCTTCGGCGGCAATCGCCGGGCGCGCACCGACAACCACACTGACGGCGAGGCATGCGGCGAGAAACGAAGACGTGCGGCTCATGGGTCCTTGTGCTGAAACAATTTGTCGCCTGCAAGGCGGTTCTCTGGCTCAGATCTCGCCGTCTTTGTCGGGACCGAGTAGATCGTCGGCAATTTCAAACACTGCATCGGCGAGCGGCATCGCTGTCATTTCGGCCAGCGTATAGAAACCCGCGGTCTCGGCATCGTCGCTGGCCACCGCCTCGCCGCCAGCATACTCGGCCCCAAACACCGTCAGCCAGTAGTCGACAGGATGCCCGTCGCCGCTGCCGTCGATGTGGATTTCCCGCAGCGGCCGGTAGCTGCGCGCCTGCAATCCGGTCTCTTCCAGCAATTCGCGCCGTGCTGCCTGTTCCAGCGTCTCGCCGGCTTCGACCTTGCCGCCGGGAAAGGCATGGAGACCTTGCGAGGGCGGCCTGGCCCGCTTGACCAGCAGCACCGTGTTCTCGCGCACGACGCAGACCGAGACTGCCGGAATGATCTTGCGTGCTTCCATGGGCTTCGGATCGCTCGATTGGCATAGCCCGTTGTGGACCGGCCGCCGGCGAACAGCTTTAGCGGTTGCGAAAGGCGGATTCCATAGCCACTTTCACATGCCATCAATTCGAGAGCTGAATTCATGTGCGGACGCTTTGCTTTGACGGCCACTCCGGACCAGACCGCCGCCTTTCTCAGCCTAGCGGAACTTGAGGAGTTTCCGGCCCGCTACAACATCGCGCCGACGCAGCCGGTGCTGATGGCGTTCGCCGGATTGCCACAGGCGCCGGGCTCGAACCTGCCCGACCGCCGCTCGATGCTGGTGCGCTGGGGCCTGATCCCGGCCTGGGTCAAGGATACGCGTAACTTCCCGCTGCTGTTCAACGCGCGTTCTGAGGGGGCTTCGGAAAAGGCGTCGTTTCGCGCTGCCATGCGCCATCGGCGCGCCCTGGTACCGGCTTCGGGATACTACGAATGGCACCAAACCGGTGGCAGAAGAGGGCAGCCCTATTGGGTGCGGCCAAGGGGTGGCGGGCTTGTCGCCTTCGCCGGGCTGATTGAGACCTATGCCGAGCCGGGCGGCTCGGAAATGGACACCGGCGCCATTCTGACCGCCCACGCCAATGCCGACACTGCCCATATCCACGACCGCATGCCGGTGGTGATCCATCCCGAAGATTTCGCGCGCTGGCTGGATTGCCGCACGCTCGAGCCGCGCGACGTGGCCGATCTGCTGAGACCCGCCCAGCTCGATTTCTTCGAAGCGATCCCGATTTCCGACCTCGTCAACAAGGTCGCCAATACCGGGCCGGAGATTCAGGAGAAGGGCGTCGTCGAGCTTGAGCCCGACAAGGTCAAGCGCCGGAAGTCCGGCGCGAACGACAGTCAGATGAGTTTATTTTAGCAAAAGCTACTATTACTGGTTCGCCGTGAGCGCCTCAATCTTTCCCGACGGCATTCTCAGGCAGCGCGCGGCGAAACGATTTTTTGCGCCGGCTTCTTCTTCTTCGCGGTGTGCAGAAGAGCTGCGACGATTGCTGCCGGGCCGATCGCCCGGTAATGGCTGGCGAGCGCCGGTTGCTTGGCGCGGTTGGATTCTTGCTTAGGCATTGTTCTCTTCCCTGGTAACGTCTTCGTGTCTGCGTTTGCTGGCCGAATCCGACCAAATCGTGACGCTTGCTGATCTAGCCGGCGAATGTTTCATCACAGTGCCGACCTGTTTAATAAAATGTTTCAGTGGCTCAATTCCTGTGAGCCAACGATATTTTTGGCGAAGGTAGCGACTTGACGGCAACACCGGGCAAGGCGATAAAGCCGGCCATGAGAACGTCTTTCGCCATTTGTGGCATTTGCATTATTGGCTAGCCTCGCGCTGGTCCTGGACGTTTTCGCCTCATCTCCTCCCAGATTGGACAAACGCCCCGGCCAGCAGGCTGGAGCCGATTCGCGCCTCGGCGTAACCGACTCCATCCAGGCACGATCCCAAAAGGTCATGCCAAAGTAACACACCGGGAACGCA
Source organism: Mesorhizobium sp. M1006 (assembly GCF_040318825.1). Lineage (NCBI taxonomy): Bacteria > Pseudomonadati > Pseudomonadota > Alphaproteobacteria > Hyphomicrobiales > Phyllobacteriaceae > Mesorhizobium > Mesorhizobium sp. M1006. The sequence goes on along the minus strand of NZ_JAMYMZ010000005.1, from coordinate 58,459 downwards.
CGTATGTCTGACGCATCGAAGAGCCTGCGCCTCTACAACACGCTAACGCGGAGCAAGGAGGATTTCTTCCCGATCGATCCGCGCAACGTGCGCATGTATGTCTGCGGCCCGACGGTCTATGACTTCGCCCATATCGGCAATGCGCGGCCGGTGATCGTCTTCGACGTGCTGTTCCGCTTGCTGCGCCATCTCTACGGGCAAGCGCACGTCACTTACGTCCGCAACATTACGGACGTCGACGACAAGATCAACGCTCGCGCGCTGCGCGATTTCGGCGGCGAAATTGCATCGGGCAAGCTGTCGCTGAACGAAGCGATCAGGCGGGTCACCGAAAAGACCGCCGGTCAGTTCCACAAGGACGTTGCGGCGCTCGGTTGCCTGGAACCGACGGTCGAGCCGCGCGCCACCGAGTTCGTCGAGCCCAGGCCCGACGGCAAGGTCGACATGATCTTCTTGATTCAACGCTTGATCGAACGCGGCCATGCCTATGTCGCGGCTGGAGAAGTCTTGTTCGACACCGCTTCCATGCCGGATTATGGGCAGTTGTCGAAGCGCAATCTCGATGAGCAGCAGGCCGGCGCCCGCGTCGCCGTCGATGAGCACAAGAAGAACCCGCAGGATTTCGTGCTGTGGAAATTGTCTTCGCCCGAGGAGCCGGGCTGGGACAGCCCGTGGGGCAGGGGTCGGCCGGGCTGGCACATCGAGTGCTCGGCGATGTCGGCCGCCTATCTCGGCGAGGTGTTCGATATCCATGGCGGTGGTCTCGACCTGATCTTTCCGCACCACGAGAACGAGATCGCGCAATCGCGTTGCGCCCACGGCACCGAAACGATGGCCAAGGTTTGGATGCACAACGGATTCCTGCAGGTCGAGGGCCAGAAGATGTCCAAGAGCCTGGGCAATTTCTATTCGATCACCGAATTGCTGGAGACGGATACCTTTGGCGGCCGCAAATGGCCGGGCGAGGTGCTCAGGCTGGCGATGCTGATGACGCACTATCGCGAGCCGATCGACTTTTCCGTGCGCAAGCTGGAAGAGGCGGAGAATACGCTGCGCAAATGGAAGCGGGCGGCCGATCTGGCGCCGCCGACGGCAAAGCCGGTGCCGGCGGATGTGATCGAAGCGCTGTCGGATGACCTTGCCACCTACGCCGCATTCCAGTTGCTGACGCAGTTGGCTGGTGATGCTGTTGATTTCAACGCAGGTAGCGGCAACGCAGCCGCCGAAGACAACGATGCTGCCGCTTCACTGAAGGCATCGCTTCTGTTCCTCGGCTTCGACATCGCAACAGCCAAGGTGGATGAAGACGCCATTGCCAAGGCGATCGCCAAACGCCTCGCGCTGATCGCCGCAAAGAACTGGGCCGAGGCCGACCGCATCCGCGACGAGTTGCTGACGCAAGGCATCCAGTTGAAGGACGGCAAGGACCCCGTCACCGGCGAACGCATCACCACCTGGGAGGTAAAAAGATGATCGATCATCTCGGCATCACCGTTTCGGATTTCGACGCGTCGAAGGCTTTTTACGACAAGGCGATGGCGCCGCTCGGCGCCGCGCTGCTCTACATGGTGCCGCAGGAATATACCGGCGGCGCCAAGGTCGGCGGCTACGGCCGCGACCGGCCGGTGTTTTGGCTGCATGCCGGCAAGGACAAGCCGAAGGATCATCAGCATGTCGCGTTCACGGCTCGCAGCCGCGCCGAGGTCGATGCCTTTCACGCCGCGGCGATTGCCGCCGGCGGCAAGGACAATGGCCGGCCGGGCCTGCGCCCGCACTACCATCCGAACTATTATGGCGCTTTTGTTTTCGATCCCGACGGCAACAATGTCGAGGCGGTTTGCCATGCCCCGGAGTAGTGCGCGATGAGCCTCGACAACAGACCGGTCTATACAGGCGGCTGCCAGTGCGGCGCGGTGCGCTTCCGCGTCGAAGGAGCTCTTGGCGATGCTTCCGTATGCCATTGCCGTATGTGCCAGAAGGCGAGCGGCAATTTCTACCTGCCGCTGGTCTCGGTGCGCGGCGCAAGGCTGGACTGGACGCGCGGTGAGCCCAAACGCTTCCGCTCGTCCAACGCGGCTTTGCGCGGTTTCTGTGCCGAATGCGGCACGCCGCTGACCTTCGAAGCGCCCGACGGGGTGGCCCTCGCCATCGCCACATTCGACCACCCCGAGGAGATTGCGCCGACCATCCAATGGGGTGTCGAAGCCAAGCTCCCGTACGTGGATCACGTCCACGAATTGCCAGGTGAGGAAACGATGGCCGACGTCTCGCCGGCCTCCTATCTCGCCGATCTCGTCTCCTACCAACATCCCGACCACGACACCGAACAATGGCCGCCGGAGGAAAAATCATGACCGAAACCGTTCGTACCGGCGGCTGCCAGTGCGGCGCCGTGCGCTTCCGCATCCACGGGGCGCTCGGCCGCCCGTCCATTTGTCATTGCCGCATGTGCCAGAAACAGTTCGGGTCGTTTTTCGGCGCGCTGGTGACAGTGCCGAGCGACGGCGTCGAATGGGTGCGCGAGGAGCCGAGTTACTTTCAGTCGTCGGTCAACATCGATCGCGGCTTCTGCGCCCGCTGCGGCACACCGCTGACCTACCGCCAGCCCGGCGCGCTGGAGATCGCTATCGGCGCGTTCGACGACCGTTCCGATCTGGCGCCGCAGATCCAGGTTAACTACGCCGCCAGGCTGCCTTGGGTCGAGACGATCTTCGACGCGCCGATCCATGACGACCCGGATTTCTACGCGCGACAGGAATCCATCATCTCCTTCCAGCATCCCGATCACGAGACGGCCAACTGGCCGCAGCAGGGCCTGAAATTATGAGCAGCGAATTCCGTACCCTCTATCCCGAGATCGAGGCTTTCGAGTCCGGCATGCTCGACGTTGGCGATGGCCATCAGGTCTATTGGGAGCGCTCCGGCACCAGAGGGGCCAAGCCGGCTGTCTTCCTGCATGGCGGGCCGGGCGGCACCATTTCGCCAAAGCACCGGCGGCTGTTCGATCCGAAGCTGTACGATGTCATCCTGTTCGACCAGCGCGGCTGCGGAAAATCGACGCCTAATGCCTCGCTTGAAGCCAACACCACCTGGCACCTGGTCGCCGACATCGAGCGCCTGCGAAAAATGTGCGGCTTCGACAAATGGCTGGTGTTCGGCGGTTCGTGGGGTTCGACGCTGGCGCTGGCCTATGCCGAGACCCACTCCGAGCGGGTCAGCGAACTGGTCGTGCGCGGCATCTACACGCTGACCCGCGCCGAACTCGAATGGTACTACCAGTTCGGCGTGTCGGAGATGTTCCCCGACAAGTGGGAGCGGTTTCTGGCGCCGATCCCGGAGGCCGAGCGCGGCGACATGATGGCCGCCTACCGCAAACGGCTGGTCGGCAGCGATCCTGTGGCGCAGGCCGAGGCAGCCCGCGCCTGGAGCCTGTGGGAGGGCGAGACGATCACGCTGCTGCCGGAACCGGAAACCAGCGGTCCCTTCGGCCAGGATGATTATGCCCTGGCTTTCGCCCGCATCGAGAACCACTATTTCGTCCATGCCGGCTGGCTGGAAGAGGGACAGCTGCTGCGCGATGCATGGAAGCTTAAGGATATCCCGGGTACCATCGTTCACGGCCGCTACGACATGCCGTGCCCGGCGCGCTACGCCTGGGCGCTGCACAAGGCGTGGCCGAAAGCGGATTTCCATCTGATCGAAGGCGCCGGCCACGCTTATTCGGAGCCGGGTATCCTCGACAGGCTGATCCGCGCAACGGACATGTTTGCCGGGAAATGACCATGGCTCGCGAGCGCCTTTATCTGTTCGACACCACGCTGCGCGATGGTCAGCAGACGCCGGGTATCGACTTCTCCGTCGAGGACAAGATCGCCATCGCCAAGCTGCTCGACGAGTTCGGCATCGACTACGTCGAGGGTGGCTACCCCGGCGCCAATCCAACCGACACCGCCTTCTTTGCCGAGCGTCGCACGGCCGATGCCAAGTTCGTTGCCTTTGGCATGACCAAACGGGCAGGAGTGTCGATCTCGAACGATCCTGGGCTTGCCGCGCTGGTCCAGTCGAAGTCGGACGCCATCTGCTTCGTCGCCAAGAGTTGGGACTACCATGTCCGCGTCGCGCTCGGCTGCACCAATGAGGAGAACCTCGAGGCGATCAAGGCCTCGGTCGAGGCGGCGCTCACTGCTGGCAAGGAGGCGATGGTCGACTGCGAGCATTTCTTCGACGGCTTCAAGGCCAACCCCGATTATGCGCTGGCCTGCGCCAGGACGGCCTACGATGCCGGCGCGCGCTGGGTGGTGCTGTGCGACACCAATGGCGGCACGCAGCCCTCCGAGGTGCGCGCCATCGTCGAAAAGGTGATCGCCGCTGGCATACCGGGCGACCATCTCGGCATCCACGCCCATGATGACACCGGCCAGGCGGTGGCGAATTCGCTTGCCGCCGTGGATGCCGGCGTCCGCCAGATCCAGGGCACGCTGAATGGCATCGGCGAGCGCTGCGGCAACGCCAACCTGATCTCGATCGTGCCGACATTGGCGTTAAAGCCGGCCTTTTCGGGCCGCTTTGCTACAGGCATTTCGGCAGAGGCGTTGACCGGTATATCGCGCCTGTCCCGCGCCTTCGACGAGTTGCTGAACCGTGCGCCCGAAGCGCAGGCGCCCTATGTCGGCGCCTCCGCTTTTGCTACCAAGGCCGGCATCCATGCCTCGGCGCTGGCAAAGGAGCCGGCGACCTACGAGCATGTGCCGCCAGAGACCGTCGGCAACCGCCGCCGCGTCATGGTTTCGGACCAGGGCGGCAAGGCCAATTTCCTGGCTGAGCTGAAACGGCGTGGCATCGACATGCCCCGGGACGACCATCGCCTCGACGCGCTGATCGCCGTGGTCAAGGAGCGCGAGGCCGAGGGCTATGCCTACGAAGGTGCCGACGCCAGCTTTGAGCTTTTGGCGCGCAAGATGCTGCACGGCCTGCCGGAATTCTTCCGCGTCACTTCTTTCCGCTGCATGGTCGAGCGCCGGTTCGACGCCAACGGCCAGCTGAAGACGGTCTCGGAGGCGATCGTGAAAGTGCTGGTGGAGGGCGAGGAGAAGATGTCGGTGGCCGAAGGCCACGGCCCGGTCAACGCGCTCGACATTGCGCTGCGCAAGGATCTCGGCAAATTCCAGAGCGAGATCGCCGATCTCGAACTGGCCGACTTCAAGGTGCGTATCCTCAACGGCGGCACCGAGGCGATCACCCGCGTGCTGATTGAATCGCATGACGGCACCGGTGCGCGCTGGTGGACGGTCGGCGTCTCCGAAAACATCATCGATGCTTCCTTCCAGGCGCTGATGGATTCGATCGTCTATAAGCTGATGAAGAACCGCGACATGGCGGGCTTGGCGGCGGCGGAGTAAGAAATGGGCTTTTCGATAAGTTGGCTGGGCTTTCGCGGTTACGGGATAAAGGAAGCTGCGGCGTTGTTCGGACGCGAGATTGGCGATCCATCGGAGATTTTCGAAGCGCCTGTGAACGCCTATGCCAGCGAAAAGAACTGGGCGATCATCATCCTCGATCCCTGCAGCTTTCCGAACCCGCCTCAGCAATATCTGGCCGCGATTTCGCAAGAGCGGGAAATCGTGATCGCGCACATAGAAGAGCATGTAATGTTCGCGCGCGCCGAGCTCTGGCGCGACGGAAGGAACATCTGGAAAGTCTGGCACAGCGGCGACAAGACCGTGCGGGACTTGCATGTCACGGGTGATCTCCCTGCGTCTTTCGAAGCGCTGAAGCAACAGTGTTTTTCAAAGCAGGATGAAGAAGATAGCAAAGGTACAGAGGTCGATCTTGTTTTTGACCTTCCCCTCGATCTTGCGGCGGAACTGACGGGCTTTCGGCACGATGAAGGTTCGCCCGACAACGTCTTTTTCGAACTCAAGGAGAAGCCTGCTCCGCCTTGAGACCGTGTCGTGCCGGGCCTGCAATCACTCTCGCAGACAGCGGCAATTGTTCGACGTTTAGCGGTCGTGTTGAACCATCAGCAAGACTCCATTGATCCATCAGCAATTTGCGATGGTTTTGGGCAAGCCGCTGGCGCATAGCCTTGGGCCATGACTACCCAAGCACTTCACATCGAGGCCGACACCAAAGCTCGTCGCGGCTTCCTGCTGGCGCTCGGCGCCTACCTGCTTTGGGGGCTGCTGCCCTTCTACATGAAGGCTGTCGCGCATCTGCCGCTGGCCGAAGTTATCGCCCACCGCATCGTCTGGTCGGTGCCGATCGCGGCCGCTGTCCTGGTCTGGGCCGGTCGCACTGCCGATTTCAAAGCGGCAGTTCGTTCGCCGCGCATCATTTCGATGGCGGTGCTGACGGCGGCGCTGATCTCGGTCAACTGGGGCATCTATGTCTGGGCGATCGCGGTCGAACGCACCATCGAGACCGCGCTCGGCTATTACATCAACCCGCTGGTCAGCGTCGTTGTCGGCGCGCTGCTCCTCGGCGAGCGGCTCGACCGTCTGCAGATCGCGGCGGTGGTGCTGGCGGCAATCGCGGTCGCGGTGCTGACCATCGACGCTGGCAAACTGCCCTGGGTGTCGCTGGTGCTAGCCTTTTCCTTTGCCGCCTATGGCTTCTTCCGCAAGACGCTGCCAATCGGCCCGAGCCAGGGCTTCCTGCTTGAAGTGCTGCTGCTGTCGGTGCCGGCACTCGGCTACATCATCTTCCTGATCGCCACAGGACAGGATCATTTCGTCTCGAGCTCGCTGAACGACACCGCCTTGCTGATCGGCTGCGGTCCGGTCACCGCCGTGCCTCTGCTGTTGTTTGCGTTCGGCGCCAGGCTGCTGCGCCTCTCCACCATCGGCATCATGCAATATATCGCGCCGACGATCGTCTTTTTGATCGCGGTGCTGATTTTCGGCGAACCTTTCGGCAGTGTTCAGGCCATAGCCTTCGGGCTGATCTGGGCGGCACTGGCGATGTACTCCTGGTCGATGTTTTCTTCGGCGCGCAAGACCGTTTCCGCATCAGCTCGAGCCGCGTAACGAAGAAAGGCGGCTGGCCGGTCTTAATGCCGGCAGCCGCGTCTTTCACGAGCGCTCAGCGCTTCGGCCCGAAGCCGGGATATGGCTGCAGCGGCACGACGGCGGCAATATCCATCATGCCGGCCTTGACCAGCGGCAAAGTTGCAAGATGGTGGCGCACGTCGGCATCGCTGCCGGCTTCGAACATCATGCCGCTGCCGGGAATGTCGCCCCGATTCCACACCTGACGCACGGCGCCTTCGGCATAGAGCGTGCGGCGCTGCTCGGCCTCGCCAGGCAGCAGCGGCGCGAAATCGGCGTCGGTGAACTTTTCGGTGTTGCGCGCAAGAAGGGCAAAGAACTGCATCGGAATCTCCTGATGTTGGCCGTTGGAATGGCGGAAATATTCGCTTCTGCTGGCCAGACAGTCCAAGACTGATTAGGCTAAATTTGAGACCTCACGGGACTTGAGCATCGAAGCAACAATGTTCGACCTGCGCCAGCTTCGCTATTTCATCACGGTGGCCGAAACCGGCAACGTCGGGCGTGCCGCCGAATTGCTGCACATCTCGCAGTCGCCGCTCAGCCGTCAGATCATTCAGCTGGAGGAGCAGCTGGGCGTCGCACTGTTCGAGAGGGCGAGGCAGCGTGTTCATCTCAATGCCGAGGGCCGCGCTTTTCTTGCCGAGGCGCGTGCGCTGCTGGCCCATGCAAGACGGCTGGAGGAGCTCGGCCGCAATCTCGCCAGCGGTACGGTCGGCCGTCTCGCCATCGGTTATGTGGAAGGTGCGGTCCATGCCGGGCTTGTCGCTCGGATGCTGCGCCAGTTTCGCCGCGACCGGCCCGAATTTCATCTTCAACTGAAGGGTCAGCGTTCCGCCGCCCAGATCGAAGCGCTGCGCGAACGATCGCTCGATCTGGGCCTCGTCTACACGCCTCCTCCTGCCGACGATCCCGACATCGCCGCCATGCTCATTATGCGCGAGCCGCTGGTTCTGGCGATGCCGGAAGGCGATCCATTGGCCGATATCGTGGAGATACTGCCGCAGCAACTGGACGGACGCACCTGGATCACGGTGGTGCGCCAGCCTGACGACACCAACCGCAGCCAATTTCTCGCCGCCTGCGCGAAGGCGGGCTTCCTGCCCGACATTGCCTATGAGACGACCGATCCGTTGACGTCGTTGGGCCTGGTCAGCGCCGGGCTTGGGCTGGCGACGGTGCAGGCCAGCCTGCGGAGTGCCGCGCCGCCTCAGACCGTGTTTCGCGATCTGCCGTGGTTTGAACGCACCGTCTCGATCCATCTCGCCTGGCGGCGTCAGGACAAGCGTGCGGTCATCGGAGACTTGAGGAAGGCAGTAGGCAAGGAGTGAATAGTGAATAGTGAATGGACAGGCGCCGGTTTGGAAAGTCTTCTACTTCACCATTCACCATTCACCATTCACCATTCACCATTCACTCTACATCTTATCAATCACCGACTGCACACCCTCCGTCGGTGCATCGACGGAGGATCCCGCCACCATGATAGCGGCGACGATTGCTTCCGGATCCTCGACCACCAGCGGCTTGACCCGTTGCGCCGTGTGGATGAAGCCCTCCGTTGCCATGTGGTCGAGCAACGCCAGCATCGGATCCCAGAACCCTCCGACGTTGCCGAAGACGATCGGCTTGCGGTGATGGCCGAGCTGCGCCCAAGTCATGATCTCGACGATCTCCTCGACCGTGCCGATGCCGCCGGGCAACGCCACAAAGGCGTCGGATTTCTCAAACATCCTGTGCTTGCGCTCGTGCATGTTGTCGGTGATGACGAGCTCGTCGAGCCGGTTAAGCGCGGTTTCGGTCGCCTCCCGGTTGATCAGAAAGCGTGGAATTATGCCGGTTACCTTGCCACCGGCCTTTAATGCCCCTTCAGCGACGGCACCCATGATCCCTTTAGTGCCGCCGCCATAAATCAGACGCAGGCCAGACTTGCCGATCGAGCGGCCAAGCAGGTGTCCGGCCTTGATATAGGTCTCATCTCGGCCCGGGGACGAGCCGCAATAGACGCAGACAGATCGAATCGTGTTCATGTTATGATTGGTGATAGGGACTATAGGCATGGTCAAGCCCCAGGGCGGGCTTTTTCTTGTCGGCTTTGGCAAAACAGGCTAGACCGAAATTAGGTGGCTAAGGGGCAGGGAAACATGGCAATTAATCCATTGAAGGCGTTTTTGTTCGCGGCTGGCGGCTCTGTCGCAGCAGCGGGAACCGCCTATGTATCGGGCGCACTCGACCCGTATCTCAATTCTACCCGGCCTGCGGAGGTCGCGGCGCTGACGCCGCCGGCTTCGAAACCGGCCGCTCCGGCGACCGAGGACCGGCTGCCGCCTGCGTCTGCCGCGTCCACCGATGCGGCAGCGCCCGCCGCGCCGGCCACAGCAGGTGCAATCGTGCCGACCTTCGACATCGTGCGCGTCGAAAGCAACGGCTCGATCGTCGTCGCCGGCAATGCGGCGCCCAACGCCAAGGTCGAGATTCTCAACGGTTCGGCTGTGCTCGGCTCGACGGTCGCCGGTCCCGACGGCGCCTTTGCCATTATTCTCGACGATCCGCTGAAGCCCGGCGACTACACGATCACGCTGCGCTCGACGGCTGGCAATGTCGTGACCGCCTCGGCGCAGACCGCGGTCGTTTCGATCCCCCAGAATTCCACCGGCCAGGTGCTGGCAATGGTCGAGGAGCCGGGCAAGCCGTCCGAACTGCTCACTGTTCCGGCCCCTCAGGCGAAATCTGACGCCTCGCCGCCTGTCGGCGAACAGGCGGCCGTTCCGCCACCCGCCACGGGCACCGAATTGCCGGCTGCCGCAGCGCCGGCGCCAGCCGCCCCGGCGGCTGACGTTCCAGCAGCGTCTGCTCCTGCCGCGCCGGCCGCTGTTGAAGCCGCGCCGGCTCCGGCAGCGCCCGCCACACCGGCAGCGCCCGCTACTTCCGCGGCGGAGCGGAAGATCGTCGTCGAAGCTGTCGAAATCGACGGCAACAAGATTTTCGTTGCCGGCGTCGCCGATCCCGGCCGCAAGGTGCGTGCGTATGCCAACGATATCCTGCTCGGTGACGCGAAGACCTCGCCCGACCGCCACTTCCTGGTCGAAGCGACACGCGACATCCCGGTCGGCACCTACACCATCCACGTCGATGCGCTCGACGCCGACGGCGTGACGGTGGTGGCCCGTGCGGCTGTGCCGTTCGAGCGCGAGCCTGGTGAGGCGGTTGCGGCCGTGGCGCCGGCCGAGCAGAAGCCTGCCGGGATAAAACCAGCCGAGCCGAATGCTCCGGCGACCGAAGGCGCACCGGCAACGGCCGCCGAAACGCCCGCAACTGCCCCCGCTCCTACAACCGAGGCCCCGGCCGAAATGGCTGTCGCAACGCCTCCGGGCGAAACGCCCGAGACCGTGGCGCCAAAGCTCGAACATGCCGATGGCGCAGTCATCATCCGCCGCCATGACACGCTGTGGCGGATTTCGCGGCGGGTCTATGGCCAGGGCATGCGCTACTCGACCATCTATCTCGCCAACCAGGACCAGATCAGCAATCCGAACCGAATCTGGCCGGGGCAGGTGTTCAAGGTGCCGGAGAAATCGAAGGAAGGCGAGCCCGCCGATCTCAAGGCAATGGGCGACCAGATGACGACGGCGCCAGTCAAGGCCGAATAGCCGTTCTGCCCATCAGGATAGCTTGCGGCAGGGCCAGTCATCGTTTATCGCCGATGGACGATGACCGAATCCCCCCTCGTAACGGACCAAAGCCGCGCGGCAGATGAACGCCCGCCGGCCAACTGCACGCCGGCCAACTGCATGCCGGATAGCCGCGCTGTCGCTGTCCGGCTCGCGGCCCTTTCGCATCCAGCGCGGATCGAAATTCTCAAACACCTTTCCGCAAGCCGTTCCTGCTGCTGTCGCGAGGTCGTCGAGCATCTCGACCTGGCGCAGTCCACCGTTTCCCAGCATTTGAAGATCCTGGTCGAGGCCGGGCTGATCCGCTTCGAGCCTGACCGCCAGCGCTCCCGCTATGAGCTCGACCGCGCCGCGCTCGCCGATGTTTCGGCATCGCTGGCCGCGCTGGTCGATTCCTGCTGCTCCGGCCGCTAAAATCATAAGGTAAACAAGAATGGCCGAGAAAACCGTTTCCGCAGATTCCGGCTCGACCTTCAGAACGTTGCGCAATCTCTGGCCCTATATGTGGCCGGCCGACCGCGCCGACCTGAGGGCCCGAGTGGTATGGGCCACCGTACTGCTGGTGGTCGCCAAGCTGACCCTGGTGGCCGGACCCTATTTCTTCAAATGGGCGACCGACGCACTGGCCGGCGATAGCAAATCGCCGCCGCCGCTGCCGGCCCTGCTGCTGGCGCCGGTCATGCTGGTCGTCGCCTACAATGCGGTGCGGCTGGTGCAGCTCGGCTTCAACCAGTTACGCGATGCCCTGTTTGCACGGGTCGGCCAGCATGCGGTCCGCCGGCTCGCCTTCCGCACCTTCGTGCACATGCACGAACTGTCGCTGCGCTTCCACCTCGAACGGCGCACCGGCGGACTGTCGCGCGTCATTGAGCGCGGCACCAAGGGCATCGAGACGATAGTCCGCTTCACCATGCTGGCGACGGCGCCGACAATCGTCGAATTCGCGCTCACCGCCGGCATCTTCGCCGTCACCTATGGCTGGCTATACGTCTTGGTGATCGCGGTCACGGTCTGGCTCTATGTCTGGTTCACCGTCAGGGCGAGCGATTGGCGTATTTCGATCCGCCGTGAGATGAACGAAAGCGACAATGAAGCCAGCACGAAGGCGATCGACTCGCTGCTCAACTACGAAACAGTCAAATATTTCAATAACGAAACCATGGAGGCCGAGCGGTTCGACCGGTCCACGGCGCGCTACGAGTTGGCGGCGACCAGGACCTGGACCTCGCTTGGCTGGCTGAACTTCGGCCAAGGTGTGATCTTCGGTATCGGCATGACCGTCGTCATGGTGATGTCGGCGCTCGAGGTGAAGGCGGGCACACAGAGCGTCGGCGATTTCGTCTTCGTCAACGCCATGCTCATGCAGCTTTCGGTGCCGCTGAATTTCATCGGCATGATCTACCGCGAAATTCGCCAGGGCCTGACCGACATCGAAAACATGTTCGATCTGCTCGACGTCAAGCGTGAGATCGTCGATCGGCCGGGCGCCAAGCCGCTGGTCGTCGATGCCGGCAGGGTCGAGTTCCGCGACGTACATTTTTCCTACGACCCCAACCGCAAGATCCTGAAGGGCATCAGCTTCGAGGTGCCAGCCGGCAAGACGGTGGCCATCGTCGGACCCTCCGGAGCCGGCAAGTCGACCATTTCGCGGCTTTTGTTTCGCTTCTACGACATCCAGCGCGGCAAGATTCTGATCGACGGCCAGGACATTCGCGACGTGACGCAGGAGAGCTTGCGCGCTGCCATCGGCATGGTGCCGCAGGACACGGTGCTGTTTAACGACACCATCGCCTACAACATCCGCTACGGCCGCGTCGGCGCCAGCGAGGAGGATGTGCGCAAGGCGGCAGAACTGGCCCAGATCGGACCGTTCATCGAGCGGCTGCCCGACGGCTATCGCTCAATGGTCGGCGAGCGCGGATTAAAACTGTCCGGCGGCGAGAAGCAGCGGGTGGCGATTGCCCGCACCATTTTGAAGGCGCCGCCGATCCTGATGCTCGACGAGGCGACCTCGGCGCTGGACAGCCACACCGAGCAGGAGATCCAGGCGGCACTCGACCTGGTCAGCCAGGGCCGCACCACCCTCGTCATCGCCCATCGGCTGTCCACAGTGATTTCGGCCGACGAGATCATCGTCCTGCAGGATGGCCAGATCGCCGAGCGCGGCACCCATGTCGCCTTGATAGCCAAGCGCGGCCTTTATGCATCGATGTGGGACCGCCAGCGCGAGGCAAGCGAGGCCGAGGAGCGGCTGCGCATTGCCCGCGAAAGCGACGAGTTCGGCGTCGTCGTCCGCCGCCGCACCTCGGAGGTGAGCTGAAAATTCGTGCTTGACCTCAACTTAAGTTGAGATCGTAGGCCGTTTTGGATCGCAGCAAAATGCGTCGTTCAAAAACGGAGACAATCGATATGAATGGGATAAATCAGGCAGTTAGTGGCGGCAGTGTATTCCGGGTGGACAAGTTTGTCGTTCCGGCCAACGCCCGCGAGGAGATTCTTGCCAAGGTCCGGATGACGCATGATTTGCTGCGCCAGCAGCAAGGGTTCGTCCAGGATTTCCTGCTTGAGCAATTCTCGGGGCCGGGCGAGTTCAACCTCGTGACCATTGTCGAATGGGAAGGGCAGGCCGCGGTCGACAAGGTCGTGCCGATCATCAAGGCCGCGCATGAGCGCAGCGGCTTCAAGCCTCAGGAGACCATCGCGCGACTTGGCGTCAAGGCCGATATTGCCAACTATCAGCGGATTCCCGGGATGTAAGCTCTCTACGGCCAGCCGGCGCCCGGCGCAGTAGCGTCGACGCTGAGCACTTGGCCGGTACGGGCATCGCTGATCATATGTTCGAAGCCGCGCCATTCGGCGGCGACGATGAACAGCTTTTTTCCCTCGCTGCCGCCGAGCATGCAGGCAAAGCAGCCGCGGTCGACATCGACACTTTCGAGCATCGCGCCGCCCTCGCGCACCCGCACGCAATGCCGGTTCGGAACGTCGGCATACCAGGCCGCACCTTCGGCATCGAGGCAGATGCCGTCGGGAAAACCGTTGCCGAGATTGGCCCAGATCCTGCGGTTGGAAAGGCCACCATCGGCAGCGATGTCGAAGGCGGTCAGCCGGTTGGCGTGGGACTCGGCAACGATAAGCGTCTTGTTGTCAGGCGTCACCGCCATGCCATTGGCGAAGGCGAGGTTCTCAGCCACCTGCTGAACCGAGCCGTCAGGCGCGACCAGCACGATGGCGCCGGGGCCGAAATGCTGGCCGGGACCCGGAGCGGGCCCACCACCATTGACATAGATGTTGCCGCGTCCATCGACGACGATCTCGTTCCACGGGCTCTTTGATAGTTGTCTCAGATCGGCATGGGTGACCAATGTCCCGTCTGCCTCCTGCCTGAGGATCAGCCCTTCGCGGCCGGACACGACAAGCAGGCGCCCGTCCGGCAGCCAGTCAATGGAATAGGGCAGGGTGGCCGGCACGGTGAGCGCGATCTCGCTGTTGCCTAGGGCGTCAACGGCGATGATCTGGCCTGTGCCCCAGTTGCAGAACCACAGCCGGCCGTCGTGCCAGCGCGGTGACTCGCCGAAGGCCAAGCCGTTCATCACCACTTGCACTTGCCTGGCTACTGATTTCTGCATGGGCCGAGAACCTCCGGGTTTTTGCGCAAATCGTCATGGCCGAAAGGCCGATGAGAGGCGCTGTCTTGCCAAGGACGGGCGAGAGTGCTGCGTTCCGACAATCGCAATGAACATTTCCGGTTGATCACTTCGGCAGTCCGGATGCTGCTAACGGCATCCCGAAACGGCGGCGACCGCCACCCCCCGAGCGCTCTCATTGTCGCGTTGCGACCGCGGGGTGTTTCCGCTATTGAGGCCGGACTTGGAACCAAGGTTGCCCTCATCCCATGAGCCTCGTTGACACGATCAAGAATGCGTTCGTTCCGATCCATCGCGAGGGTTATCCCTTTATCGCTGCGTTCGGCGCGGCGACGCTCTTTCTTGGCTACTTCTCCTCGACCCTGTTCTGGATCGGTCTCATCCTGACGGCCTGGTGCGCCTATTTCTTCCGCGATCCCGAGCGTGTCACGCCGATCGATGACCGGCTGGTTGTCAGCCCGGCCGACGGCATCGTCTCGGCGGTTGGCCCGGCCGTGCCGCCGCGCGAGCTTGGCCTCGGCGGCGGTGAAATGACCCGCATCTCGGTGTTCATGAACGTCTTTTCCTGCCACGTGAACCGCTCCCCGGTGCGCGGCCGCATTTCCAGGATCGAGCATCGGCCAGGAAAATTCCTCAACGCCGAACTCGACAAGGCAAGCACCGAGAACGAGCGCAACGGGCTGGTCATCGAAAGCCCCAATGGAACGGTCGCCGCGGTACAGATTGCCGGCCTGGTGGCGCGGCGCATCGTCTGCTGGGCCGAGCCCGGCGGCGCCATCGGCACCGGCGAGCGCTTCGGGCTGATCCGCTTTGGCTCGCGCGTCGATGTATTCCTGCCCTCGACCGCGACGCCGCGTGTCGCCGTCGGCCAGACCGCGGTTGGCGGTGAGACGGTGCTGGCGGAATTCGGCGGCGTTGCCGCAACGCCGCTCGTGCGGATCTCCTGACCGGTGGCCCCGCCGTTCAAGAAATTCGAGGCGCATGGCGGCGGTGGCCCGCGCATTCGCGAAATCCCGATGCGCATGGTGCTGCCCAATCTGGTCACGGTGCTCGCCATCTGCGCCGGCCTGTCCGGTATTCGCTTCGGCTTCGAGGGCCGCTTCGAGCCAGCGGTGGTGATGGTGCTGCTCGCGGCCTTCCTCGACGGTATCGACGGCCGTCTGGCGCGAATGCTGAAGGCGACTTCCAAATTCGGCGCCCAGATGGATTCGCTGGCCGATATCGTCAATTTCGGCGTGGCACCGGCGCTGGTGCTCTATGCCTTTCTGCTCGACAGGGCAGGTTCGCCGGGCTGGATCGCCGCGCTGCTGTTCACAATCGCCTGTGGGATGAGGCTTGCCCGTTTCAACGTGCTCGACGAAGAGCTCGACCGTCCGCAGTGGCAGACCGAATATTTCGTCGGCGTGCCGGCGCCGGCGGGTGCGGTGCTGGTGATGCTGCCGCTCTATCTGTTCTTCCTAAGGCTTGGGCTTGAACCCAGCCGCCTGGCAGCCTTCATTGCCACCGGCTTTACAATATTGGTGGCGTTCCTGCTGGTCAGCAGACTGCCCGTCTATTCCGGCAAGAGCGTCAGGATACCGGGCGACAGGGTGCTGCCGATCATCCTCGCAGTCGTCCTCTACGTCCTGCTTTTGATGACCTATCCCTGGTATACGCTGACGGCCTCGGTTGCCGGCTATCTGGTCTTCTTGCCGTTCAGTGTGCGCGCCTATTCGAGACGCGCCAAGCGCGAAGGCGAGAAGGTGCCGTCCTCGGATATTGGCTGACAGATTTGGTGCCAGTTCGCGTCGCGCCTGGCAGTGCATGATTCCGAAAAGGGTCGTCCGTTTAGACTCAGGACCGGCTCACACAGCGCGCGGCGCTGTGGAATGCACCTCAAAAGCCCCGTTTTCGGAACTTGCTGGGCGGCTAGACCGTTTGTGTTTGGTAGGTCCGTCTGAGCGGCTGCTCGTGGTATGTCATCTACGTCGCGCAAGCTGCCGCATCGGGCGCAGAACCATCGGAAACGAGGAGAAATGGCTGTCATCCTCATCGGCGTGTTACTGACTGTCGCCGGCCTCGTCTATATGGCGGTAGCAGCCATCATGCGCGGGCGGCTTAGTGAACCGGCCGCTGTCTCCACCGCGCCGGACAGTCCGACGCCTTATCTCGCAACACCAGGTCCGACCCTGGAGCCGCGGCGGCGCGGGCTCCGTTTTCTCGGCCTGTCGCAGAACTGGCCGGGCCTTCTGATGATGGCCGTCGGCGCCATTCTGCTGTTGTCGGTGGTGGTCTTCTAATGCATTCGCGCAAAAGTGTGCAGCGGTTTTGCGATAACGACATGCATAAAAACAAGAATCTAAAGCGCGTCGCACAAGGCCGGTCGAACGCGACGCGCTTTAGAGTTTTCGACAGCAAGCCTCAGGCGGCCGCGCTCAGTCCCAGCCTCTCGAGCGCCAGCTTTCTAGTCGAGACATAGTCGGTCTTGCCGGAGCCCAGTACCGGGATCTCCTCGACCTTGACGATGTCGTTCGGCACCATCAGTTCGGCCGCCCCGGCTTTTTTGCCGAATTCCCGCAATTCGTCGGGATCGGCATTGTCGGCCGTGGTGACCAGAACGAGGCGCTCGCCGCGCCGCTTGTCCGGCACTGCCACCACGGCGTGATGCTCTTCCGGCCACAGCGACTGCACCAGCATCTCGACCGCGCCAAGCGATACCATCTCGCCGGCTATCTTGGCGAAGCGCTTGGCGCGGCCGCGAATGGTGATGAAGCCTTCGCGATCGACCGAAACGATATCGCCGGTGTCGTGCCAGCCTTCGAGCGGCTGCAACTCGCCCGGCCGGTCGCCGGTCATGTAGCCCATCATCAGGTTCGGCCCGTCGAGCCACAGCCGGCCGGCGTCGCTGATGCCTTCGACCGGTTCGAGTTTCATGCGCATGGCCGGCAGCAGCCGCCCGACCGTTCCGTCGCGGCCGTGGATGGCGGTGTTGACGGCAACCACTGGTGCGGCCTCGGTCAAGCCAAAACCTTCGATGATCTCGGCCTGGAAGCGCTCGCGGTAAACTCGGCGCGTCTCCGGCTTTACCGCCTCGGCACCGGCCACGACGAAGCGCAGGCTGGAAAAATCGCCGTCCTTGGCGGTGCGGGCATAGTTGGCGAGGAACGTGTCGGTGCCGAACATCACCGTCGGCCGGACCTTGCGCGCCACCTCCGGAATAAGTTTGTAGTGCAGCGGTGACGGGTAGAGGAACAGCTTTACTCCGGTGACCAGCGGCAGGATGGTGCCGCCGGTCAGCCCGAACGAGTGGAACACCGGCAGCACGTTGAGCAGGATATCGGCCGGCGAGATGGTGATGCGGGCTTCCGCCTGCATCGCATTGGCAAGAAGATTCCGGTGCGACAGCACCACGGCCTTGGGCGTGCCTTCCGAGCCGGAGGTGAACAGGATCACCGCCGGCTTGGCCGCATCCTGGCGCTGCAACGGCCGGCGCCACAGCAAGGCGGCTGCGGCCTTGTCCAGCACGGTCACGCTTGCGCGGACATCCTCCAGCCACAGCAGTTTCGCCCCGCCCTTTTCCACCGCCTCGACGATGTCGGCGAGGTTGGCCTTTTCGACAAAGGCGCGTGAGGAGACCACGGTGCGGATCATCGCCGTGCGGATGGCGGCGGTGACGCTGGCCGGGCCGGCGGTATAGTTGATCATTGCTGCCACCCGCGCAGCCGACAAAAGTCCGACGAACGACAGCACGACGCCATTGGCGTTGGGCAGGAGCAGCCCAACCGCTTCGCCCGGCGCCGTTATTGCCTCGAACCGTCGGCCCAAAACCCTGGCGCCGATGAACACTTTCCGGTAGCTCAGGGCACCGCCAATGACGTCCTCGATTATTGGGTGCGAAGCGCCAACACGGTCGGCCGCATCGCGCATGGCGAGGAACAGCCCTCGGTCGAGATCACTGCCGAAAAGCCTGGCCTCGGCGAAGCGATCAAACAGCGCATTGGTGTTGGAGGCCTGATCTGGGTTCCGCGCCACCAGCTCGGCGATGGTCATCGGCTCCAGCGCGCTGATCGACAGCTGCGGAAACCAATGGCGCGGCGCCTTGTCCGCCGGCGTCAGCGAGGCCGGCAGGCTGCGTGCGCCGGCAACGAAGATCGGCACGATACGGGCGTCGGCCTGCATGGCGATACGGGTGATGGCGCGAAACAACCGAAACGACTTGACGTCTGGCTCGACCGCATCCGGCAGGTAAACGGCGAGCCGGCCCTTGCCCTTCAGCACCCGCACCAATCTGCGGCTGACGAAGACATGCTCGGCGTTGAAGGCGATGGTGCGGCCGAGCTCGCGCCACGGCTCCAGCCACGGCGATCTGGCCGAAGCCTGGTCGAGGATGTGCAGCGTGTCTTCCGGCAGCAGCGACAGCATCAGCGCCGGCTCGATGCGTGACTGATGCCAGATGACATAGATGACCGGGGCCACCGACCTGCGCGCAATCTTGATGCGCTCGTCGCTGATCCGGTAGGCGAGCTTGAACGGCACGTAGAGCAGCGCCTGGCTCAAACGCAGGCCGAGGCGGAACTTCTCCACCACGCCGATCAGCAGCCAGGCCGCGACAAGACCCGCAAGCAGCGCCAGTGTCAGGATCATCGCCGCATCTCCCAACGATCTCACGTCGCGGCTCTTCACCGGCCGCTTCGGGTGAGAACCTAGCCGAAGTTGGATCAACGTCAATGCGGCTCCATTTTTCCTTCTCTCCTATGTTTGATTCGCCTATGTTTGATTCGGCTCGGCTGCTTATCGCAGCTACGCCGCTTTCATCCTTCCGCTGATGAAGCGGAATTCCTGCGTCTTGCCGCCAAAGCCATAGGCGGCCGCAGGCACTTCATGCACGAGGGCGTAGCTTTCCTCATGCACCTTACCCAGCAGCCGGCCGAATGCCGCGAAAATTGCCTGCAGATACGCCTCCAGTTCGAGCTTGGTGTTGGTACCGTCGACAACCTTGATGTCGAGCCAGGCCGTGTTGGTGCCATGCTCGGCCAGCGACTTGCCGCCGGCGAACCAGTGCTCGGGGTCGTGATAGGAAATGGCAACAGCTGTGATCGTCGCGTCCTTGCGCAGATGCGTGGCTGTCAGTTCGGTCACTTCCCTGGCAATGGCGGCGGACAAAGCGGCATCGGGCTTGCCGGTAACGCTGACATTGATGATCGGCATGTTTCTTCTCCTCGGTTTCAAGCGGCGCCTCTTCGCCGTCGAGAAAATCATGCCATCGTCCTTTGATCAAAAAAATAGAATTGTTTTTGATAAACACTTTGATAGCATCGAATTATGCAGTTGTTCGATCCCGACCTCCTCAAGACTTTCCTCGCTTTCGTCGATGGCGGTTCCCTGGCGCGGGCCGCGTCGATCGTCGGTCGCTCGCCGTCCGCAGTGACCGCGCAGATGCAGCGGCTGGAGGATGTTGTCGGCGAACCGCTGCTGGTGCCGCAGGGGCGAGGGCGCGGCCTGACGCCGGCAGGCGAGGATCTGATCGTTCACGCGCGTCGCATCCTTGCCGCGCACCGCGAGGCGTGGCTGGCCCTCAAAGGCGCGCACGCCGACGGGCGCGTCGCCATCGGCACCACGCAGGATTTCGCCGACAGCGGCTTGCCGCAGCTTCTCAGGGCTTTTGCTGTCAGCCATCCGCGCGTCAGGATCGAACTGCGCGTCGGCCGTTCCGCCGAACTGGCGCAGGCTTTGCAGGCCGGCACCCTTGATCTGGCCATTGCCATGCGGCAGGTGCCGACACGGGACGAAGTCGGTGTGCTCAAGGAACCAATGATCTGGCTTTGCTCACAGAACGGGCTGGCCACCCGCCACGACGAACTGCCCTTGGCGTTGCTCGATCCCCATTGCGGGTTTCGCGAAGCGGCGACCAGTGCACTCGATGCGGCCGGCCGTCGCTACCGCATTGCTGCCGGCAGTGCCAGCCTTGCCGGCCTGCGCACGGCGGTGCACGCCGGCATCGCCTTGACGTTGAGGACGGCGCGCTTCGCTCATTCCGGCATCGTCGAGGCGCCGCGCGATCTTGATCTGCCGCCGGTGCCGGTCGCCGAATTCGCCGTCCGCTTGCGTGAGGATGCCGACCGGCCGGCGCAGGATCTGGCAGCGTTGTTCAGCGGCAACCTGGCCTTGGCCAATTGAGCCAGCAAAGAAAAAGCCGACCTTGCGGTCGGCTTCTGAGTAGGACGGGCCGAGGGGTTTGGGGGGACTTGGGGTGGCCCGTCGCAGCCATAATGCCTGAGCCCTATGATGGTTCCATGACTTTTCAAATTAATTTTCAGGACCGGATTTCTCGTGATCGGACCACCAACTCGCGCTCGGACGCGGCGAGGATTGGTCATGCATCCGCTGCGCGCTGCCTGGCCATCAGCCAGTCGCGGCCGGCGTGAGCGAACACCGCGCAAAGCACGATGGCGCCACCGACCATGCTGGCTGCCGGCGGGATCTCCGCCAGGAACAGGAAGGCAAACAGGATCGCGAATGGCACTTCAGCTGAACCCAGCAATCCGGACTCGGCCGCCGGAATAAGCCGGGTGCCCTCCGTCCACAGGATCGAAGCCAGCGCGAACGAGGCGCCGAAGGTGGCCAGAAGCACAGCGTCCCTGGCCGAGACAGCCAGCGGATCGGCGACGAACCAGCCGAGCACGAACAAAAGGAATGCCGACACCGCACCCGCCCACACCACCGGCGTGTCGCGGAAGGCGCGCACCATGATCATGTAGAGCGCGCTGCCGATCGTCATCAGCAGCGCCAGCCCGTCGCCGAACAAATGGCCGGTGCCGAAGCCGGACCAGACCATGATTGCCACACCGCATAATGACACAGCAGCGGCGGCAAGCGTCTGCAGCCGGAACGGCTCGCGGACCAACAGGAGGGCCAGCAGCGCGGTGACGAACGGGGCCGTGGCATAGATGATCGCGACATTGGCGACAAAGGTGAACTTGAACGCCGAGATAAAGGCGATGCTCGCGAGCGCGCCCTCGATCGCCAGCAGCCAGCCTCGCCAGCCGAGCCGCAAGCTGTCGCGACCGCCGGAGCGCTGGCGGCGCCATAGGACATAGAGGCTGATCAGGATCGAGCCGACGAAGCCGCGCCAGCAGGTAATGGTCAGCGGGTCGGCATGGATCGATTTGGTCAGCACGCCGGTGAGGCCGAAGACGGCCGCCGATGCCGAGACCAGGATGATGCCGAGGGTACGCTCGCGGGCGCTTTCCACTGTGCATGGCATGTCCAGCGATCCCGTCATCTCACCAGCCTACGCTGCCCCTTCCTGACACCATAGTGTCAGCTTGAGGCGTCCTGCATCGAAAACAGCAGGTAGGCAGCCCCGGTGAACAGGATTCCGGCAAGAACGCGTTCGCGGGTTTCCACGATGGCGATGTCGGCCATATGTCCGGCGGCCTTACGAATGTGTTGCGAGAGACGGTGTGAAGGCGTTGGATGCTCCCCTTATCGTCAGGCTATACGGGCGAAACCCTGCCAAGCGCTACGCCAGCGGAGACTTGCGTTTGGGCAGACGGCATCGCCGTTAGGCGGCGAAGCCAGGCAACTATGGGAGAGAAACGAAATGGACGCGATCGCATTGAAGGCCATACAGGCGCCGCTGAAGGTGGCCTATCGCGACGACGCCTCGCGCGCGCTGATTACTCTCCGCGCCAAAGGCTCGATCGACGACCAATCGATCGCCTGCAAGGTCGAGACAGGCAGGGCGATCGCCATTGCCGGGCTGCATCCGGCGACCGGCGGCACCGGGCTCGAACTCTGCTCCGGCGACATGCTGCTGGAGGCACTGGTGGCTTGCGCCGGCGTCACGCTGAAGGCGGTGGCCACGGCGCTGGAATTCAAGCTTGGGGCCGCCACGGTGGAGGCCGAAGGCGACCTAGACTTTCGCGGCACGCTTGGCGTGGCAAAGGATGCGCCGGTTGGCTTCCGCGCCATCCGGCTGACATTTGGCCTCGACACCGACGAGCCGCAGGAGCGCATCGATGCGCTGCTCAAGCTGACCGAGCGCTACTGCGTCGTGTTGCAGACCATCAGCCAGAAGCCGGAGCTGACGGTAAGCGCGCGACGCTGACGATCTCCCCCTCAAGTGGGGAGATCACGCTGTCCTACTGCGCCGACGGCTCCTCGGCGTCGCCCTCGTCGGCGAAGGGCGAGGCGCTCGGCACGCACTGCACCGACCAGCCGGCCGGCGTCGGTTGCTTCTGGTATTCGGTTATGGCGAAGGCGCACTGTTCGCGGGTGTCGAATGTGCTGGGCAGCACGACCATGCCGCCTTGCGGGCCGGCGATCACCAGATACCAGACTAACGCTACGCTCGGTGTCGCCATGAGTATTTCCTCGCTCTGCTTGTTTTGGGAGTCGCACGATCCTAGCAACTCCGGCCCAGCGGCGAAAGCTGGGCCAAAGCGCGGCGTTAAGCCACGGTATCACAGCCACGTGATGTCGGGTCGTTTTGGTTCAGTTCACCGCAAAACAATAGAACAGGCCGTCGCCGCCGGTGCCCTTCAGCGCTTCCTGGCTGCAGCCACCGCGTGACGCATGCGAGGAATTCCACGATTTGGCGGCTGCCGAATCATCGAGGCCGGTACGATCGTGATGACCCATCATCGCCACACCTTCTGCTCCGCTCAGCGTCCAGTCGCCGCAGGTCTGGTCGGCTATTTTCGTGCCATCCGGCTTGGAGCCGGTCAACACGTCGTGCCGGTTGGGCGCGTCGCCGCGGCCGTTGACCATTTGGCCCTTTTCGTCGAGTGCCGTCTGTTTGGTGATGGCGTTGGCATCGCTATGCAGGGAAGCGACATCATCGGCGATCTTGACGCCCTTGGCGTTGAACCACGGGCCTTTGCCGATACGGTCGCGTGCATCGGTATCGCTGGTCGAGAGATAGGCGCGCCATGTCTTGCCGGTAACGCCCGCGGCTTCGGCCAGTGAACTACAATGGGCGTCGGCGCCGGCGAGACCGCCGAGATCGGCGCCTTTGCCAGAGCCGACGCTGGTGACGAAAAAGCTCATCGTTGCCTCCTGCGACGACGCGGCGCCGATCACTGCAAGCAGCGCGGTGGCAGTCAAGAGAAGCAGTCTCCGCATATGGTCCTCCGTTTCTCGAATTGTGGCACCCGAACAACGTTGGTGCCGGCGCAATTCTTCCGGCAAAATGCGATGTGTGGCTACTCCGGCTGCCGGTAGGCGACAAAGCGATTGTGCTTGGCCTGGAAGATCAGCCCGGTCTCCTTGAGCGTGGGGCTGGCCAGCGGCACGATTCGCTTGGCGATCTCCGAAGGGTGCGGCAGTGTTTCAGGATCCTCGCCGGGTACCGCCTGCGCCCGCATCGCGGTGCGCGTTGCCCCGGGATCGGCGGCATTGACCCTGAGCGGGAGGTTTTCGGTCTCATGCGCCCATGAACGCGTCATGGCCTCGACCGCCGCCTTCGACGCCGCATAAGGCGCCCAGAAGGCGCGTGCGGAGTGGGCAAGGCTGGAGCTCAGCACAATAGCACGGCCGGCATCGGAAAGCCTGAGCAGCGGGTCGACCGAGCGGATCAGCCGCCATGTTGCGGTGACGTTGATGGTCATCACCTTCTCGAAGGTCTTGGCCTCGACATGGCCGATCGGGGCGATGACGCCGAGCACGGCGGCGTTGGCGACCAGTATGTCGAGCTTGCCCCAGCGCTCGTGGATGGCGCCGCCCAGCCGGTCGATCCCCGCCATGTCGGCAAGATCGAGCGGTACCAGCGTCGCCTGTCCGCCACCTGCCTTGATCTGGTCGTCGAGTTCTTCCAACCCGCCGACGGTGCGAGCAACCGCAATCACATGCGCACCGGCCGCGGCAAGCTCCCTGGCGATGAAATAGCCGATGCCGCGCGAGGCGCCGGTGACGACCGCAACGCGGCCGGAGAGGTCAAGGCTCATACGATGGATTCCGACAGGCAAGGTGAAACCGCCGTGAGGGGCTAAGGGGAGGGAGACAAACGGACCGGCAAGGCCTATGACCCGCCGGCCGCTAACAGCGACAGCGTGCGCACATTGTCGGAGCCTTCGAAGTCGGCAAGCCGGGTCGGATACTGGCCGGTGAAGCAGGCGTCGCAGAATTGCGGCTGCTCGTTGTCGCGGCCGGCCTCGCCGACGGCGCGGTAGAGCCCGTCGATCGACAGGAAGCCGAGCGAATCGACGCGGATGAACTCGGCCATCTCCTCCACCGACATGCGCGACGCCAGCAGCTTCGACTTTTCCGGTGTGTCGACGCCGTAAAAGCAGGAGGCGCGCGTCGGTGGCGAAGCGATGCGCATATGCACTTCCTTGGCGCCGGCATCGCGCACCATCTGGACGATCTTCTGGCTGGTGGTGCCGCGCACGATCGAATCGTCGACCAGCACCACACGCTTGCCTTCGATCATGCGGCGATTGGCGTTGTGCTTGAGCTTGACACCCATGTGGCGGATCGAATCGCCGGGCTGGATGAAGGTGCGGCCAACATAGTGATTGCGGATGATGCCGAGCTCGAACGGAATGCCCGCGGCCTGCGAAAAGCCGATCGCCGCCGGCGTGCCCGAATCCGGCACCGGCACGACGATGTCGGCCTCGACCGGACTTTCCTGCGCCAGCTCGGCGCCGATGCGCTTGCGCACTTCATAGACGTTGCGGCCTTCGACCGACGAATCCGGCCGCGCGAAATAGACATATTCGAAGATGCAGAAGCGGGTCTTCTGCGGCTCGAACGGGAACAGGCTTTCGATGCCCTTGCTGGTGACGACGACCATTTCGCCGGGCTTCAGGTCGCGCACGAAACGCGCACCGATAATATCGAGCGCGCAGGTCTCGGAGGCGAGAATCCAGGCGCCGTCGAGATCGCCGAGCACCAGCGGGCGGATGCCGAGCGGGTCGCGGCACCCGATCATCTTCTTGGACGTCATCGCCACCAGCGAGAAGGCGCCTTCGACTTGGCGCACCGCATCGATGAAGCGCGAATTCAGGTCGCGCTCCTTGCTGGTGGCAACCAGGTGCAGGAGCGTTTCGGTGTCGGAGGTGGAAGAGAAGATGGCGCCTTGCTTCTGGAGGGCGCGCTGAACGGTCATGGCGTTGGTGAGATTGCCGTTATGGGCGACGGCAAAGCCGCCATCGGCAAGTTCGGCGAAGAAAGGCTGGATATTGCGCAGACCGGCGCCGCCGGTGGTGGCATAGCGTGTGTGCCCGATGGCACGGTTGCCTTGCAGGCTGTCGATGACACGCTGCTTAGTAAAGGTGTCGCCGATCAGGCCGACATGGCGTTCGACATGGAATTGGGTGCCGTCATAGGAAACGATGCCGGCCGCTTCCTGGCCTCGATGCTGCAACGCATGCAGACCGAGCGTTACGATGGCTGCGGCGTCCTGCCGGCCGAAAATGCCGAACACGCCGCATTCGTCGTGGAAATGGTCGTCGGCTTCGGCGGAAAGCACGTCGTCTGCGTCTGCCACTGAGGCTGCCATTGGGGCTCAAGCTCCGCTAAAGTCGCCATATAAGGTCATAGCGCATCGAAAGCAACGCACGTCGTGCGGCGTTCACATGATCGACAGTCTTGAGCCTCGCAAGTCTGTCGAAATCAGTTTGCCGGCGCCGGGTTTGCAGGTGCCGGCGTCGCGGGCGCATTGTCGGCCGGCGGCGCATCGCTGTCGTCGGGTGCCGGAGCAGTGGCGTCGTCGCCGGCGGCAGGGGCTTCCGCTGCAGGCGCATCGGGGGCCAGAGGCGTCTCGGTGGCCGGCTGATTCGGATTGAGCTTGTTGAGGATGGCGTTTTCCGGATCCTCGGGCAGCAGGCTTTCGAGCTTGGCGCCGATCGATTCGAGCAATGGCTTTGACTTGGCGTTGGCAATCCAGCCTGGAGCCTTGGCGCCGGCCAGCCAATTGAAGAAAAGCAGCGCGACAGCGACGACCAGGATGCCGCGCGCCGCGCCATAGAGGAAGCCAAGTGTACGATCGAGCGCGCCGATCCTGGAATCGATGATCCAGTCGGCGAGCTTCATGGTGATGACCGAAACGACGATCAGCGCGACAATGAAGACGATACCGGCGGCCGCCGCCATGGCGGCCTTTTCGTTGTCGACATAGGGCTGAATGTAAGGCAGCACCGGCTTGTAGAAGAAGAAGGCGGCGGCCGCGGCGGCTGCCCAGGAGATGATCGACAGGATCTCGCGCGAAAAGCCGCGAACCATAGCGAGCATCGCCGAGACCAGGGTGAAGCCGACGAGAATTCCGTCAAGCAGCGTAATCGGCATGTTTTTCGCCCCACTCCGATCTCTTTTTCACGGCCCGACGAGCCGCATCACTCTTGCTCGTCGGCGCGGCTGCGCCGAGAGCCGGCTATTCGCGCCACGAGATCGGCAAGCTCGGTGGGCTGGAAAGCGCTGGCTCCGATCCCCCCGACCGCATTACCACCAACAAGTTCCTCGCTGCCCAAGGGCAGAACCGCGCGTCCGAAACCCAGCTTTTCGGCTTCCTTGAGGCGCTGCTGCGCATGCGCAACCGGCCTCACCGCACCCGACAGGCTGATTTCGCCGAAATAGACGCAATCGGCGGGAAGGGCAAGACCGGTGAGCGAGGAAACCAGTGCCGCCGCCACTGCCAGGTCGGCCGCCGGCTCCGAAATGCGGTAGCCGCCGGCAACGTTGAGATAGACGTCGTGCGTGCCGAAGCGGACGCCGCAATGGGCTTCCAGAACCGCCAGGATCATCGACAGCCGGGCACCGTCCCAGCCGACGACGGCGCGGCGCGGTGTGCCCAGCGTCGATGGCGCCACCAGCGCCTGGATCTCGACCAGCACCGGCCGTGTGCCTTCCATGCCGGCGAAAACCGCGGCACCCGGCGACTTCGCATGGCGCTCACCGAGGAAAAGCTCGGACGGGTTGGCGACTTCCCGCAAGCCCTTGTCCGACATTTCGAAAACACCGATCTCATCGGTCGGCCCGAAGCGATTCTTGACCGTGCGCAGGATGCGGTAGTGGTGGCCGCCTTCGCCCTCGAAATAGAGCACCGCGTCGACCATGTGCTCGACGACGCGCGGTCCGGCGATCTGGCCCTCCTTGGTGACGTGGCCGACCAGAACGATCGCCGCCCCTGTGGATTTTGCGTAGCGGATCATCGCCTGGGCGGCGGCACGCACCTGGGTCACCGTGCCGGGCGCCGAATCGGCCATATCGGTCCACAGCGTCTGGATCGAATCGAGAATGACCAGATCCGGCCGCTTACCATCGGCGATGGTGGCGAGGATGTCCTCGACATTGGTTTCGGCGGCGAGCTCGACCGGGGTGTCGGCGACGCCGAGCCGCTGGGCGCGCAGCCTGATCTGCGCGACCGCCTCTTCGCCCGAGACATAGACGATGCGGTGGCCCTTTGCCGCCAGCGCGGCCGCGGCCTGGGTGAGCAGCGTCGACTTGCCGATGCCGGGATCGCCGCCGACCAGCAGCGCCGAGCCGCGCACGAAGCCGCCGCCGGTGGCGCGGTCGAGCTCGCCGATGCCGGAGACGATGCGCGGCGCGTCCTCGATATCGCCGGACAGGCTGGTCAGCACCACCGCGCGGCCCTTGCGGGCGTTGCGCATGTTGGCCGGGCCCGAGCCGATGCCGCCTGCCGTGCCTTCTTCGACCAGCGTGTTCCACTCGCCGCAGGCATCGCATTTGCCGGCCCAGCGCTGATGCACGGAGCCGCAATTCTGGCAGATGAACTGGACGCGGGATTTGGCCATCAGGCGCGGCCTGCGACAATTGAAAGACAGGTCGGCGGGACAGCGCCCCCCTCTGTCCTGCCGGACATCTCCAATCTCCCCCCTCGTGGGGGAGATGTCCGGCAGGACAGAGGGGGGCGTGAAGGAACGCCGTACTCCCGCATTCTTGTTGCGACATCTGCCAAACGCTTACTCAAACCTCTCCGCAATATGATGCTCTTCCGCAAGGTCCGAGAAGCGGGTGAACTCGCCCTGGAAGGCGAGGCTGACCGATCCCGTTGGGCCGTGGCGCTGTTTGGCGACGATGACCTCGGCCTTGCCGCGCATCTCGTTCATCTCGTGTTCCCATTTGATGTATTCGTCGGTGCCCGGCTTCGGCTCGCGGTTCTTCAGATAATATTCCTCGCGGTAGACGAACAGCACCACGTCGGCGTCCTGCTCGATGGAGCCCGATTCGCGCAGATCCGAAAGCTGCGGGCGCTTGTCGTCGCGGCTCTCGACCTGGCGCGACAGCTGCGACAGCGCGATGATCGGCACCGCCAGCTCCTTGGCTAGTGCCTTGAGGCCGGTGGTGATCTCGGTGATTTCCTGGACGCGGTTTTGCGAGGATTTCGCGCTCGATCCCTGCATCAGCTGGATATAGTCGATAACGATGACGTCGAGGCCGCGCTGGCGCTTCAGGCGACGCGCGCGGGCCGACAGCTGAGCGATGGAAATGCCGCCCGTCTGGTCGATGAACAGCGGGATTTTCTGCATTGTCTGCGAGCAGGCGACCAGCTTTTCGAAATCCATCTCGCTGATCTCGCCGCGCCGGATTTTCGACGACGGGATTTCCGTCTGTTCGGAAATAATGCGGGTGGCCAGCTGTTCGGATGACATTTCGAGCGAAAAGAAGCCGACGACGCCGCCATTGGCCGCCTTGAACGAGCCGTCCGCCTGCTGCGCCGGGACATAGGCCTCGGCGATGTTGAAGGCGATATTGGTGGCGAGCGAAGTCTTGCCCATGCCGGGGCGGCCGGCAATGATGATCAGGTCGGACGACTGCAGGCCGCCCATGCGGCGGTCGAGATCGCGCAAGCCGGTAGCAACGCCCGACAAATGCCCGTCGCGCATATAAGCCGCATTGGCCATGTCGACGGCGGTCTTGACGGCATCGGTGAAGCTCTCGAAGCCGCCATCGTAGCGGCCGGTTTCGGCCAATTCGAACAGGCGCCGCTCGGCATCCTCGATCTGGTCGGAGGGCGACATGTCGACCGGCGCGTCATAGGCGATGTTGACCATGTCCTCGCCGACAGTGATCAGCGCGCGCCGCGTCGCCAGATCGTAGATGGCGCGGCCATAGTCGGTGGCGTTGACGACGGTGACGGCCTCGACCGCCAACCGCACGACATATTGCGCCACCGTCATGTCGCCGACCTTCTCGTCGGCCGGCAGGAAGGTCTTCAGCGTGATCGGCGTCGCAATCTTGCCCATGCGGATGAGCTCGGCCGCGACCTCGAAGATCTTTCTATGCAGCGGCTCGTAGAAATGGCCGGGCTTCAGGAAGTCGGAGACGCGGTAGAAGGCATCGTTGTTGACCAGTATGGCGCCGAGCAGCGCCTGCTCGGCCTCGATATTGTTCGGCGCCTCGCGATAGAGCGGTGTTTCCGCCACGCCGAATTTTCGTGCTGCCTCTGCCATGATGTCCCCGGTCCTGATCCCCGTCTTTCGATATCAGAACGAGACAAGTCGGTGATGACTTATCTGCATCAGTCCCCAACCAACCAACTTTGATGCCCGCGATTCACAGCCAGGATCTTTCGGTGGAAAGAATCTCGATTGACTCGAATCAAGATGGCGAGCCTAGCCGTTCTCAGGCGAGAACAAAACAGGAAAATAGCTGCCGGGTCATTCCGGCAAGGCATCACCCCAATCCAGTCGCCGCGCGGCCTTGAACGTCTCGCCGTCGCGCTTGGTGAACAGTCGCTCGGCAGCACCCCCATCCTGTTTGCAAAGCTTCAGCAAGACCTTGCCGGACCCCGACTTCGGCGGTGCGATCACTCGCGCTCGAGGCGGAGCGGCCGGATGGCGGGAGGCCGCGACAAAGATGAATTTCTCGTCCTCCCACGGCACCTCGGCATCCTTGGCCAGACGGTGCAGGCGCGAGCGGGCGACGCGGCGGGCGAAATGGCACCAGTCGGGGGCAACGAGCGGGCAGGGCGCCTCATGCGGGCAGGGCGCAAGCACGTGCGCGCCCACCTCGATCAACTGCCGCCGCACGGCAAGAATACGCTGCCAGCCGGCCGGCGTGCCCGGCTCGACCACCAGCAGCGTGTCTGCGGTCAGCTGCCAGAGCCGGTCGACGAGTTTTGCCAGCGATGCCGGCGCGATCTCATCCAGCACATAGGCTGAAGTCACCAGCTCGGCCGGCTCCAGATCGACCAGGTCGATGGTGATGTCGCCGGTCCGCCAGGCGGTCCTGGCCGTGATCGCATCCGCGGCAAGTGCTTCGCCGACCCTTCGTACCGCGGCGCCGGCCTCGAGTAGCACCGCCTGTTCGAGATCCGGCCAGAGATTGATTGTGGCCCAAAGCACCGTGCCAGGGCCGGCGCCGACATCGAGCAAGGTCTTCGGAGCATAGTCGGGCCGAGACTCGCCCACCGCATCGAGGCTGGCGCGAACGGCCGCATAGGTCGCCGGTAGCCGCGTTGCCAGATAGGCCTTCACCGCCATGTCTTCGGCCATGTGCAGGCGACCGTCGCGCAACTCTGCGCGGTAGCGGTCCGACAGCGTCTTTGCCGCGTGCTTAAGCATCGGCAAAGGCACCTGTTCGAGAAGGCGGTCGACGCCTTGTCTAAGCGGGACGGGCAGTTCCATCGCTTAGGCAGTCCGAGGTGCGAGCAGAATGACCGAGGCGCCAACGATGCAGATCGCGGCACCGGCAAGATCCCAGCGGTCGGGGTGCACGCCTTCCGCCAGCCACAGCCAGGCCAGCGAGGCGGCAATGTAGATGCCGCCATAGGCGGCGTAGGCCCGGCCCGCCGCGCTGGTGTCGACCAGCGCCAGCAGCCACGCGAATAGCACGAGCGAGACGAGACCGGGCGCCAACCACAGCGGCGACTTGTCCAGCCGCCACCACGCCCAGAACGAAAAGCAGCCGGCGATCTCGGCAAGTGCGGCGGCGACGTAGAGGAGGTAGGTCATGAAAAAAGGTCCCGCGTTTAACGGGACCCTTTTCAGCGTGCCGGCCGGCAATGGCAAGTGGCGATGGCGTGATGCCGGCAGTCTACTCCGGATCCGCCACCTTGCGGCGGCGAGTGGGCTTGGCAACCGGAGCCTTTTCGCGACGTCCAAGATCGCGCA
This sequence comes from Mesorhizobium sp. M1006, assembly GCF_040318825.1. Classification (NCBI taxonomy): domain Bacteria; kingdom Pseudomonadati; phylum Pseudomonadota; class Alphaproteobacteria; order Hyphomicrobiales; family Phyllobacteriaceae; genus Mesorhizobium; species Mesorhizobium sp. M1006. The sequence continues at coordinate 27,041 of NZ_JAMYMZ010000005.1, read as the reverse complement.
TCTCCAGCGCCTTCTCGCAACTGGCCATGTAGTCGCGCGTCATCGGCAGCGTGTCGTTCTTCTTGGCAATCTGGATCTGGAAGATCACCAGATCCTGCCAGCGGAAGGCAGCTTCCGAGGCGGCAAGATAGAACTCCCACATGCGGCAGAAGCGCTCGTCATAAATCGCCCTGGCCTTGTCGCGGTTGGCCGCGAAGCGCTCGCCCCAATGCTTCAGCGTCTCGGCATAATGCAGCCGCAGAACCTCGATGTCGGTGACGACGAGCCCCGATTTTTCGATGGCCGGCATCACTTCGGATAGCGACGGGATGTAGCCGCCCGGGAAGATGTACTTGCGGATGAAGGCGCTGGTTGCCCACGGCACGCCGGAGCGGCCGATCGTGTGCAGCAGCATGACGCCGTCCGGCTTCAGCAGCGTCGCCGACTTGTCGAAGAAGGTGCGGAAATGATTGACCCCGACATGCTCGAACATGCCGACGGAGACGATGCGGTCGAAACGTTCATTGAGTTCGCGATAGTCCTTGATGTCGAAATGCACCCGGTTTTGCAGGCCTTGCGCATGGGCGCGGTCGGTGGCGACGCCGTGCTGCTCGGTCGACAGCGTCACGCCCTGTACGTCGACGTCGAACGCCTTGGCTAGATAGAGCCCAAGCCCACCCCAGCCGGAGCCGATATCAAGAACCGTCTGGCCCGCCTTCAGCCTGAGCTTGGCAGCGATATGGCGCTTCTTGGCTGCTTGGGCCTCGTCGAGCGTCATGTCCGGCTGCTCGAAATAGGCGCAGGAATATTGCATGTCCTCATCGAGGAAGAGGCGGTAGAGGTCGCCCGACAGATCGTAATGGCGCTGCACGTTGCGGCGCGCCCGCGACGCCGTGTTGATCTGCTGCAGGCGCCGGAAGGCGTGGCGCAGACCTTCGATCGCCTTCGACCAGGTGGCATCGATACCGCCGCTGCCCATGTTCTGGAAGGCAATCCGCATCACCCCCAGCACGCCGCCCTCGAGAATGTCGAGTTCACCGTCCATGTAGGCTTCCGGCACCGCCAGCATCGGATCGAAGGTTATTGCGCGCTCGGCATGCCTTGTCTTGATGTGCATGTGCACCGGCTCGCCGCTGCCGTCACCGAAAGTCACCATCGAGCCTTGCGGCCCTGTCACCTTGAGATTGCCTGTGCGGACCAGGCGGTCGAGAACGCGTTTCAGCAGAATATTCATGACCAATTGTCCCCTCTCGGCCAGACATGCTGTCCTATTCTGCATCAAGATATAGGGGTTCGAAAAGTTCCATTTGGCATAAAAATGCCCGGGTACGAGGCCCGGGCATTGGTCCAGAATAGCGATTAGCCGGCGAATGCCGACGAATGACGATCAGCCGTTGTCTTCGCCGCCTTCGAACTCCGCATTCGGATCGAAGAAGTTTTCCGGCCGCGCATTATCGTTGATGTCCTCGCCGTAGATGGCTTCGGCGGTGGTCAGTGTTTCGCCCTTGGCCTGGCGCTCGGCTTCGTCGGCCGTGCGGGCAATGTTGAGCGTGATGGTAACCTCGACTTCCGGGTGCAGCGCGATCGCCACATTGGTGACGCCGATGGTCTTGATTGGCTGGTTGAGCAGGATCTGGTTGCGGTTGACCGAAAAACCTTCCGCCGTCACCAGCTCGGCGATGTCGCGCGTCGAGACCGAACCATAAAGCTGACCGGTTTCGCCGGCCGAGCGCACGGCGATGAAGCTCTTGCCGTCGAGCTTTTCTGCAATCTGCGCGGCTTCGGACTTGCGCTCCAGGTTGCGGGCTTCGAGCTGGGCCCGCTGCCCCTCGAACTTCTTCTTGTTAGCTTCGTTGGCGCGCAGCGCCTTGCCTTGCGGCAGCAGGAAATTGCGGGCGAACCCGTCCTTGACCTTGACGGTATCGCCCATCTGGCCGAGGCGGGAAACGCGTTCGAGAAGAATGACTTCCATGGTTTTGTTCCTTCGCTTGGGCGCTATCCTCAGGATCGGCGCCGAGTTGTCTGGAACAGGTCAGGAAGCTGGGGCGTCGCCGCCTGTGTCGCTGTCCTGCCTGTCGCGGCAGTTAGGATCTCTTGTCGAAATCCAACCCGGGATTTGGTGTTCGATCCGGCTACGCCCGTCGTGGCCGGTGAAAAGCGGGCGGCGAACCGCCCGCTGGCTAGACCATGATCCCGAAAAGTGGAAACCGGTTTTCGGATAAGATCATGGTCAACTAATCAGTGTTAGCGGACCACGTAGGGCAGCAGGCCGAGGAAGCGGGCGCGCTTGATCGCCTTGGCGAGCTCGCGCTGCTTCTTCTGGCTGACGGCGGTGATACGCGATGGAACGATCTTGCCGCGCTCGGAGATGTAGCGCTGCAGAAGCCGCACGTCCTTGTAGTCGATCTTCGGCGCATTGGCGCCGGAGAACGGGCAGGTCTTGCGGCGACGGTGGAAGGGGCGCCGGGTTGGGATCTGGTTGATGTCGACCATTATTCTGCGGCTCCTTCAAAGCCTTCGCGCGGACGGCGCGGGCCACGATCGGCACCGCCATCGCCGAAGCTGCGCGGCGGACGATCACCACGGTCACCGCGATCGCGGTCGCCGAATGAGCGCGGGCCACGATCGCCACGGTCGCGGTCGCCGAAGCCGCCGCGTTCCGAGCGCTCTTCGCGCTTCTGCATCATTGCCGACGGACCTTCCTCATGCGCATCGACCTTGATGGTCAGGAAACGCAGCACGTCCTCGGACAGGCCCATCTGGCGCTCCATCTCGTTGAGCGCGGCCGGCGGGCAGGTGATGTCCATGAGTGTATAATATGCCTTCCGGTTCTTGTTGACCCGGTAGGTGAGGGACTTCAGTCCCCAGTTCTCGACCCGGCCGACGGACCCGCCATTCGCGGTGATGACGCCCTTGTACTGTTCGACAAGCGCATCGACCTGCTGCTGCGAGAGGTCCTGCCGGGCAAGAAACACATGTTCGTATAGAGCCATAGTGTTTGTGCCTTTCTTCGTTTCTCTCCCGGTTCCCGGCGGCAAAAGCCTCTGCAACTTCTCTGACCCGCAATCCTTGCGAAGGCGGGGAAGAAAGGAGCATGACGAGACGGTCGAGAGCGGAGACACGGGAGGCGGAAGCGCTTCTGGCTTCACGCGAAGGTTTCGAAAAACCTCCGGCCCTCCGTTCAGCCCCCAGCAAGGACCGGCAGATTGCGGGCGTCTATACAGGAATTTGACCGCAAAGCAAGGGCAAACCACGAAGCAAACGGCCCTGCCGTCCCAGAGCGCCACGGGTCTCGACGGCAAGGCTTACGGATTCCTGAAACCGGACCTTAACCACCATGCGAAGTTCCAGCACCGGCGGGCGTGGCGGCAACCCCTCGTTCATCATGCGGATGCAAAAGCAAACAGTCTGCGCGAGTTCGGCAGCAGGCGGTTTGGGGACAAAAATGCTTTTCGACAAATTCTGCCGTTCGAAGAGCGGCAACTTTGCCCTGATGCTGGCGTTCGGGCTGCCTGCGGTTCTGACCGCCGTCGCCTTTGCCGTGGACGTGTCCACCTTGATGAGGGCCAAGGTCAGCTTGCAGAATGCGCTCGATGCCGCGAACCTTGCATCTTCGCATCTCGGCGACATCGAGGCTTCGCGCAAGGACGTCTTCGACCGCTACTTCCAGACCAATGTCGCCGGCCACAGCGAGTTGAGGAACGCCGAAGCGACGCTTACCGTGGAAAGGGGCCTCAATTACATCCAGACCAAAGCTGTCGCCACGGCGGACGTCAATTTGAACTTCGCCTTCCTGTTCGGCAACGACAGGCGCATCACCGTCGATGCCGGCGCCGTCGAATCGACCAATCAGCTCGAAGTCGTGCTGGTGCTCGACAATACCGGGTCGATGGCCAGCAACGATCGCATCGGCGCATTGCGGACGGCGGCAACGGCCCTGATCGATATGCTCGAAGCGGCGAAGTCGCCGACGCGCAGCGTACGTGTCGCGGTGGTGCCGTTCGTCACCGCGGTCAACGTCAAGGGCGAGGACTACGATCCGGCCTGGATCGACATGGCCGGCAAATCGCCGAACAACGGCGCCAATTTCCCCTCGGTCGGCGGCAAGCGCGTCAACCATATAGATCTGTTCAAGCAATTGGGCGTCGAATGGAGAGGCTGTGTCGAAGCGCGGCCAGGAACCAACAATGTTTCCGAGATTTCGCCCGACCAAAACAAACCGGACACCCTGTTCGTACCTTATTTCGCGCCGGACGATCCAGGTAACGCTAGAAATCCAAACAGCTCCTACGGCAATTCAGCGACCGGCTACAACAATTCCTATCTCGACGATACCGTCGTCACCCTGCTTCCCGGCCTCACCAGCGACATGGCGAAGTACAGTGTTTCGACGATGAAGCTGATCAACGACAAGAGAGGCCCACTGACTATCGGCCCAAACCGGGCCTGTCCCACGCCGATAGTGCCGCTGACCGATGATTTCGACAAATTGCGGAAGGCCGTCGGTGAGATGATCGAATGGAACGGCTCGGGGACCAATGTTTCGGAAGGCTTGTCATGGGGGATGCGGGTGCTCTCGCCGGAACCGCCTTACAGCGACGGCGCGCCGTTCAGGGCGTCAGGCACGACCAAAACGGTGCTGCTGCTCACCGACGGCGAGAATGTTGTCTATGGCGCGAAGGATACGCCACAGAAGTCGGACTATGGCTCCTACGGATTCCTGGCCTCGGGTCGGTTTGGATCCAGCGACCAGACCGCGGCTGCGCGCAATGTCGACGATTGGACAACCAATGTATGCAACACATTGAAGAAGCAGGACGTGCAGATCTTCACAGTGCTGCTGCAGGCCGACACCGCAGCCAACCGCAAGCTCTACGAGGCCTGCGCATCGTCGCCGTCGGATTATTACCCGACCAACGACGTCAGTCAGCTCGAAAGCGTCTTCCTGAAAATCGGAAGCTCGATTTCGCAGCTGCACTTGACGAACTGAACGACGTCGGCCGCTCTCCCGCCGCCGCTGCTCAACTCGTGTGTGCAGCCACTTTGCCTGTGGTTTCAGGGAAGAAATCGGGCGCCGCATGGCGCTTGCCGAACATCATGTCGTATTGCAGCAGACGGAAGTCGCGGATTGCCGGATCGATCTCTTTCTGACGCGACCAATCGGGGGTGGCGTCGCCCCCCGGTGCCAAAAGCAAATTGCGGTCGATAACGCGGTAGCGCTCTCGCAACTGTCCGAGGAAGCCGGTGTAATAGGGATGGCTGATGCCGGCTGTCTTCAGGATATGGTAAGGCAGGAAGGACGGGCTGACGGCGCCCAGATCCTCGGCCGGGCCGCTGCGATTCGACCAGACGATCAGCGGCGTCTGGTGGTGCAGCAGCATCTGGTCCGCCGCCTCCTTGCGCGGCGCAACATTGTCCTTCAGGAAGCCGGTCTCGACGTAGACCGGCCCAAGCGGCGGCAGATGGTCGCCGAAGAACGCGATGACGGTCGGCCGCTCGCGTTTCTTCGCCCATTCGATCAGCCGCTCGAGGCCGCGGTCCGCGTCGGAAGAGCCTTCGGCATAGCTCAACAGCGATTCACGGGCCCATTGGCTGATCGGCGCCTGCACCTTGTGGGTCGGATTGTTATAGCGATACGGCTCATACGGCCCGTGGTTCTGCAGGCTGACGGCGAAAAAGAACACCGGCTCGGCGCTGGTATCGGCTTCGTGGATGATCTCGTCGGTCATCGCAGCGTCCGACGCGAGCGGTCCGCGCTTCTGCATGGGCGGCAACGTCTCCTCGGACTTGAAGTCGTTGAAGCCGAAATCGGCATAGACGGCCCCCCGGTTCCAGAACCAATTGGTGCCGGGATGGATGGCGCGCGCCCGGTAGCCCTGACTTTTCAGGAAGGTCGCCAGCGAGGGAGTCGGTGTCCGCACATATTGCTGGTAGGGAATGCTGCCCGCCGGCAGGAAGGCGTTGGAAAAGCCGGTCAGGGCCTCGAACTCGATGTTGGCCGTCATGCCGCCGAACTCGGGCGAGAACATGTAACCCGTGCGCAGTGCCCGCACATTGGGGATAGGGTCGGGTGTGATGGTGACGCCGGGTAGCTTGGTCGGATCCCAGAAGGATTCGCTCATGACGACGATGATGTCGGGCTTCTCGGCAGGTACCGAGGCGGTCACCTGCGGTTTGCCGATCGCTTCGATCGCCTTGTCGGAATAGCCGGGCGGCGCCGAGACATGCGCCATCGGAACGTTAAGCGCGAAGGCGAGCGCAAAACCGTTCGAGGCATAGTTTTCCTTCTGGTCCCACATGATCGGGATGATCTGCAGCCGGTCGCGCGTCCACGAGAAAGTGGCATAGTCCATGATGGAAACGAAGAAGGCGATCAGCGGTACTGTCAGCGTCAGCCGGGCAAGGCGGCCCTTGTGGCTGAGCGCCGGAACGCGGCGGCGCCATAGCCGCCAGCCATAGACGAGCAGCGACAGCCCGCCGACGATGCCGATCGCCAGGGCAATGGCGGTTCCCGGGCGATCGCGTACCAGAAGCGGCATCAGTGCCACGATCTGCCGGGAATAAAGGAAATCGGTCGGATAGAGCGGATCGCCGAGATACAGCGACTTCTGGTGGCCGACGAACGCCAGCGACAATGTCAGCGGCGCGACGATCATCAGGCTCTGATGACTGCGGCCGAGCACGGCGTCGAGGCCGATGAGGATCAGCGCAAAAATGATGATCGTGGTCCAGCCGGGTTTGAAAGGCTGCAGAAAGAAATCAATGGTGCCGGCAAAGTTGCCGCGCACGATCAGTTCGATGGCAAACACAAGGATGGCCGCAGCCAGCAAGCTGATAAGGCCATAGCGGATGACAGGCCATTTGCGCGCCGGCAGATAGCCGGTCGACGGATCGCCTTCAAGAAACTGGGGCGCCGCCTCGGCTGCGCTCTGCTTGGTCTTTGCCACTTCAATAGTTCCCCGGCCCGCAACAAAAGCGTCACTCGATTGTCATCGAACTGTCACGCAAAGCCTAGCGCCTGTGGCGGAAATAAGAAGAGCCAGCAAACAAATCGTGAGCGGTTTTCATCATGAGTGATCGCCAAAAAGCCTGCCGAAACAGGCACTCGGCCGATATTACGCGATCAAGGTTGGACTTGACTTGGCCGCACGCCTTGCGTCACAGGCAACGTGAACCAGCAGCTGGGAGCCGCCGATGGCCATCGCATTCACCTTTCCGGGGCAGGGCAGCCAGGCTGTCGGCATGGGCAAGGACCTCGCCGATACCTTTGTGGAATCGCGGCGGATCTTCGAGGAAGTTGACGACGCGCTCGGCGAAAACCTATCGAAGCTGATCTGGGAAGGCCCGGAAGAGACGCTGACGCTGACCGCCAACGCCCAGCCGGCGCTGATGGCGGTGTCGCTTGCCGCAATCCGGGCGCTGGAGGCGCGCGGCTTCTCCCTGAACGGCAAGGTCACCTATGTCGCCGGCCACTCGCTCGGCGAATATTCGGCACTTGCGGCCGCAGGTTTCGTTTCGGTCGCCGACGCCGCCCGGCTGTTGCGCATCCGCGGCAATGCCATGCAGGCGGCTGTGCCGGCCGGCGAGGGCGCCATGGCGGCGATCATCGGGCTGGAACAGGCCGACGTCGAAGCCGCTTGCGCAGAGGCCGCCCAGGGCGCCGCCAAAGATCCCGCACAAGCCTTGGTTTGCCAGATCGCCAATGACAATGGCGGCGGCCAGCTGGTGATCTCCGGCGCCAGGCCAGCGGTCGAACTGGCGGCGAGGCTATGCACGGAGAAGGGCGCCAAGCGGGCGCTGATGCTGCAGGTCTCGGCGCCCTTCCATTCGGCATTGATGAAGCCTGCGGCCGAGATCATGCGGGAGGCGCTGGCCGCCGTGACGAAGAGTGCGCCGGTCGTGCCGCTGGTCTCCAATGTTACGGTGACCCCGACGAGCGATCCCGACGAGATCGCCCGCCGACTCGTCGAACAGGTGATCGGGCGCGTGCGCTGGCGCGAAACGGTGGAGTGGTTCGGCAGCAACGGCGTTGTGACGCTTTACGAAGTGGGCGCCGGCAAGGTGCTGTCGGGGCTGGCCCGCCGCATCAACCGCGACATTGCCACCAGCAGCATCGGATCGGCGGCGGAGGTCGAGACGGCACTTGCCGCCTTGGGTGACCACGTAGCTTGAATTCATCAGTGCTTGCCGCTACATGAATACATGTATCGCAACAAGGTGCGGCATGCCCACATCGATCCGCCTTTCTCCTGAAGTCGAGCAGCGCCTGGATTTTCTCGCGGCCAAGACTGGTCGCAGCAAGGCCTACTATCTGCGCGAGCTCATTGAACGTGGTCTGGAGGACTTGGAGGATTACTACCTGGCTGCCGAAGTCGTTGAGCGGATCAGGCGTGGTGAAGAAGACGTCATGAGAGCCGAGGACTTCTGGCGTGGCCTGGACGGTTGAATACGCCCACTCGGCGCGAAAATTTGTCGAAAAACTGGATCCGCAGACACGTCACCGTATCCGTGATTTTATTGAAAACCGCATTGCCGTTCTCGACAACCCGCGTGAACTCGGCAAACCGCTGAAGGGCCCGCTCGCAACCTTTTGGAGATATCGCGTCGGGGATTATCGCATCATTTGCGATGTGCAGGATAACCGGCTCGTCATTCTGGTGGTAACCATAGGCCACCGCGGCAACGTTTACAGATAGCCGAACTCACCGGCCCGTATGATTGGCCAGTACGATTTGGGAAGAGGATAAAGCATGTTCGAATTGACCGGCCGCAAGGCGCTCGTCACCGGCGCATCGGGAGGTATAGGCGAGGCGATCGCCCGCGTGCTGCACGGCCAGGGCGCCATCGTCGGCCTGCATGGCACACGTATCGAGAAATTGGAGGCGCTGGCCGCCGAACTGGGGGACCGGGTCAAGCTTTTCCCGGCCAATCTTTCCAACCGCGACGACGTCAAGGCGCTCGGCCAGAAGGCGGAAGCTGACCTCGAAGGCGTCGACATCCTCGTCAACAATGCCGGCATCACCAAGGACGGGTTGTTCGTGCGCATGGCTGACGCCGACTGGGATAGCGTGCTCGAGGTCAACCTGACCGCCGTGTTCCGGCTGACCCGCGAGCTTACCCATCCGATGATGCGGCGCCGCCATGGCCGCATCATCAACATCACTTCAGTGGTTGGCGTCATGGGTAATCCCGGCCAGACCAACTATTGCGCCTCCAAAGCCGGTATGATCGGCTTTTCCAAATCGCTGGCGCAGGAGATCGCCACCCGCAATATCACCGTCAACTGCGTCGCCCCGGGCTTCATCGAATCGGCGATGACCGCCAAGCTCAACGACAAGCAGAAAGAGGCGATCATGGCGGCGATCCCGACCCGGCGCATGGGCACGGGCGCCGAAGTCGCCTCAGCCGTCGCCTACCTCGCTTCCAACGAGGCAGCCTACGTCACCGGCCAGACCATTCATGTGAATGGCGGCATGGCAATGATCTAACACTTGGGAAAACGCTTCATTCCGTCTTGGATGCACGGGATTTTTCGTGTAATGCCGCCCGCAACCCGGCGGTTCGGGCAAAAACCGGTCCTGTTCCGCTGCGTTTCCGGCAGGACCATCTTTCAGCTTGATTAGCGGCATTCTGCCCGCTAACGAAGACAGACAACCAAAAGACGAGGATGCCCAAATGAGTGACACCGCAGAGCGCGTCAAGAAGATCGTCATCGAGCACCTTGGCGTCGATGCCGACAAGGTGACGGAGCAGGCGAGCTTCATCGATGATCTGGGCGCGGACAGCCTCGACACGGTCGAACTTGTCATGGCGTTCGAAGAAGAGTTCGGTGTCGAAATCCCGGACGACGCCGCCGAGACCATCCTGACTGTTGGCGATGCGGTGAAATACATCGACAAGGCCTCCGCCTGACGCTATTTGCAGTCATCACCGGGGAGGACCTGCGATGAGGCGTGTCGTCGTCACGGGCCTTGGGCTGCTTTCGCCGTTCGGCATGGGCTTCGAGCACAGCTGGAAGGAGCTTCTGACCGGCCGCAGCGCAGCCAAGCGCATCACCGAATTCGAGGTGGAAGACCTTGCCTGCAAGGTCGCCCACGTCATTCCGCGCGGTGACGGCTCCAATGCCACTTTCAATCCTGAAGCCGTTCTCGAGCCGAAGGAACTGCGCAAGATCGGCGACTTCATTCTGTACGGGATCGCGGCCGCCGACGAGGCCCTCAAGGATTCCGGCTGGCAGCCGAAGACGCATGAGGAACAGTGCGCCACCGGCGTGCTGATCGGTTCGGGCATCGGCGGCATCGAAGGCATCGCCGAGAATGCGATGATCCTCAAGGAACGCGGTCCGCGCCGCATCAGCCCATTCTTCATCCCTGGCCAGATCATCAACCTCGTCTCCGGTCAGGTCTCGATCCGGCATGGGCTGAAAGGCCCCAACCATGCCGTCGTCACCGCTTGCTCGACCGGTGCGCACGCCATCGGCGATGCCGCCCGGCTGATCATCTGGGGCGATGCCGACGTTATGGTCGCAGGCGGCGCCGAAGCGCCGGTGACGAGACTGTCGGTCGCGGGGTTCGCCGCTTGCCGCGCGCTCTCCACCGAGCGCAACGATGCGCCACAAACGGCCTCACGCCCCTATGATCGCGATCGCGACGGCTTCGTCATGGGCGAGGGCGCCGGTGTTGTCGTGCTCGAGGAGCTCGAACACGCCAAGGCCCGCGGCGCCAAGATCTATGCCGAGGTCACCGGCTACGGTCTGACCGGTGACGCCTATCACATCACCGCGCCTGCCGAGGACGGCGACGGCGCTTTCCGTTGCATGACCGCGGCGCTGAACCGGGCGAAGCTGACGCCGGCCGATGTCGACTACATCAACGCGCACGGCACCTCGACCATGGCCGATACGATCGAACTCGGCGCCGTCGAGCGGCTGGTCGGCAACGCCGCCTCGAAGATATCGATGTCGTCGACCAAATCGTCGATTGGCCACCTGCTGGGCGCGGCTGGTGCTGCCGAGGCGATCTTTTCGATCCTCGCCATTCGCGACAACATCGCGCCGCCGACCATCAATCTTGACAATCCGGAGCGCGAAACGGCGATCGACCTGGTGCCGCACAAGCCGCGGGCCCGGCAGATAGACGTGGCGCTGTCCAACTCCTTCGGCTTCGGTGGCACCAACGCCTCGCTCGTCTTCCAGCGCTACAATGGCTGACCGCTCTGCCGGTTTCCGTCTGCCGTCAATTTTGCCATATTCGCCCCTACTCTGCCCGAGGGGATTCGTCGCAAGATCAAATGGTAGGGCGCTATGAACACAAATCCGGCCGATAACGGGGAATTCGGGCAACGGCCAGCAACGCCCACGCCCGGCCCGATCGTGCCGAAGACGGCCAGCGAGGCGTTGCGGCCCGAGGCCGGCACGCCGCCGCCGAAGCGCTCGCGTGCCTCGCGCAGCCAGTTCGTCGTGTTCATGAACTTCGTCATCTCTTCGGTGATGCTGATGGTGCTGGCGGCAGGCGTTGCGCTGTATTTCGGCAAGCAGGAGTTCAACGAGCCCGGCCCGTCGGCCAATGGCGACACTTTCCTGGTCAAGCCGAATAGCGGCGTCCAGGAGATCGCCGACCAGCTTGAGCGGCGAGGGCTGATCAGCGACGCCCGCATTTTCCGCCTTGGCGTGCGCGCCTTCGGCAATGATTCCGCCCTGAAGGCCGGCGAATACGAGATCAAGCCGCAGGCGTCGATGCACGATATCATGGAACTGCTGAAGAGCGGCAAGTCGGTGATGTATTCGCTGACCATCCCCGAGGGGCTGACGGTCGAGCAGGCGCTGCAACGGATCGCCGAGCAGGACGCGCTGACCGGCGATATGCCGTCGACCACTCCACCTGAGGGCAGCCTCGCCACTGACACGCTGCGTTTCACCCGCGGCGCAACACGCCAGCAGATGGTCGACAAGCTTCTGGCCGACCAGAAGAAGCTGGTCGACGAGGTCTGGCAACGCCGAGCGCCGGATCTGCCGATCGCCAACGTTGAGGATTTTGTCACCCTGGCCTCTATCGTCGAGAAGGAGACCGGCAAGGGCGATGAACGCTCGCGCGTAGCCGCCGTCTTCCTCAACCGGCTGGCCAAGGGTATGCGGCTGCAGTCGGACCCGACCATCATCTACGGCCTGTTCGGCGGCAAAGGCAAACCCATCGACCGCCCGATCTATCAGTCGGACATCCAGAAGCCGACGCCCTACAACACCTATCTGATCAACGGGTTACCGCCGACGCCGATCGCCAATCCCGGCCGTGCGGCGCTGGAGGCTGTCGCCAATCCGTCGAAGACCAGCGATCTCTACTTCGTCGCCGACGGCAGCGGCGGGCACGTCTTTGCCTCGACGCTCGATGAGCATAACGAGAATGTCGCTCGCTACCGGGCACTGCTGAAAAAGCAGGCGCAGGACGCCGCCAAGGCCGGAGCAACCAATACCGGAGCCGACACGCCGGCGGGAGCCATCGTTGACGATGCAGGCCCCACCGCCGCCCAGTAGGGCCGGACGCCATCAGTTTGGCCCTGTGCATATCCGGGTGGATGTGCAAGGGCTGCCATGGCATTGAAATTCACATGGTCCTGTCCGGAGAAAATCGCTCCGGCTTGAGGGGCATTCGGCAAAGGGACGCACGGCTACATGAACTTGCAGAGCATGACCGGTTTTGCGCGCAGTGTCGCCGAACACGACGGCACTTCGATTGCCTGGGAAGCCAAGTCCGTCAACGGCAAAAGCGTCGAGGTCAGGCTGCGGCTGCCGCAAGGTTTCGACCGGTTGGAGCCGGCCGTCCGGCAGACGGTGCAGAAGCGTTTTGCGCGCGGCAATTTCCAGATGACGCTGACCATTGGCCGCGCCGCCGACGCGCAAGCGCAACCCGTGGTCAACGAGGCTTTCCTGAAGGATCTGGCGGGCTTGGCCAAGCGGCTGCAGGAGCAGTTCGGAGTAGCCCCTGCGGCGGCCGACGGCCTGCTTGCGCTGCGCGGCGTCCTCGACATTCCCGAAACCATCGAAACCGAAGAGGCGCGCAGTGCGCTCGATACCGCAATACTGTCGGCGCTGGAAGCAGCACTGAACGGACTGCAGCAGGCGCGCCAGGGCGAAGGTGCGGCACTTCGTTCCCTGCTGTCCGGCCATATCGATGCCATCGAGGCGCTGACGCTGCGGGCCGAGGCCGATCCATCACGCGAGCCGGCCACGATCCGCGAAAGGCTCGCCGAGCAGATCCGCCTGTTGATGGACGCGTCCGCCAATCTGGACGCCAGCCGGCTGCATATGGAAGCGGCGTTCCTGGCCACCAAGGCCGACATACGCGAGGAGATCGACCGGCTGAAGACGCACGTGGCGTCGGGGCGGGCGCTGCTCTCCGGCGGTGGGGCCATCGGCCGCAAGCTCGATTTCCTGGCACAGGAATTCAACCGCGAATCGAATACGCTGTGTTCCAAGTCGAATGCTGCCGCGGTCACCGCCATCGGGCTGGAACTGAAGGCGGTCGTCGACCAGTTTCGCGAACAGGTCCAGAATCTGGAATGATCCCGATGCCAAGCCACATGACTGCCAAGCCCCATGACCGCTAGGGATGTGGGTTCCCGCATTCGGCGCCGCGGGCTGATGCTGGTCTTGTCGTCGCCGTCAGGCGCCGGCAAGTCGACGATTGCGCGCAATCTGCTGGAGAGCGATTCCAGCCTGGAATTGTCGGTCTCGGTCACCACGCGGCCACGCCGCGGCAGCGAGATCGAGGGCGTCCATTACCACTTCCGTACCATGCGCGAGTTCGAGCGGCTGCGCGATTCCGATGCGCTGCTCGAATGGGCGGAGGTGCACGGCAATTGCTACGCGACGCCGCGCGAGCCGGCTGAACAGGCGCTGGCCGAAGGCCGCGACATGCTGTTCGACATCGACTGGCAAGGCGCTCAGCAGCTCAAGGAGAAGATGCGCGCCGACATCGTCTCGATATTCATCCTGCCGCCATCGATGAAGGAATTGAAGGCGCGGCTGAAGCGTCGCGCCGAGGACCAGGAAGCGGTGATCGAGACGCGGCTCAAGAACGCCCGCAACGAGATCGAGCACTGGAAGGAATATGATTTCGTCATCGTCAACGACGATCTCGACCGCGCTTTCGCCGAGGTGCGCGGCATCGTCACCGCCGAACGGCTCAGACGAGATCGCCGGCCCGGCCTGTTCGATTTCGTCTCGGGGCTGCTCGACGAGAAGACGGATTGATCAAGGCGCTTATCCCCGCGACCAGGATCAGATTGCGGCTGAGCGCGGCGTCGCGCAGCTCCAATGCAGCGGCGTATTCGGCCGAGCGATACCAGCGCCGCGCCGTGTCCATGTCGGGGAATTCGACGATGATCAGCGGCCCGGGAGACCAGTCGCCTTCCAACATTTCCACCTCGCCGCCGCGTACCAGATAGCGCCCGCCATGCTGGGCGATGGAGGCAGCCGCGTGGGCGCGATAGGCTTCGATAGCCTCTGCGTCACGGATCGTGACGTCGGAAATGACATAGGCGGCCACTGTTTGTCTCCGGGCAGGGTTTGTCCGGCTATCTATGCCATGAGAGCGGAAATTCCACGCGGACGCTTCCCGGCATCACACCGCGTTGGTCAGGCGAACGAATTCCTCGACGCTGAGCGTCTCCGCACGCCTGGTCGGATCGATGCCGGCGCGGGTGAGCAGCGCCTCGCCGCCGAGGCTTTTCACGCTCTGCCGCAGCATTTTCCGGCGCTGGCCGAATGCCGCTTCGGTGACGCGGCTGAGCCGTTTCACCTCGGCCGGCAAGGGGTTGGCACGCGGCACAAGATGCACCACCGAGGACGTCACCTTGGGTGGCGGCGTGAACGCCTGCGGCGGCACGTCGAAGGCAATCCTCGCCTCCGTCCGCCAGCCTGCCAGCACGCCGAGCCGACCATAGACATCGCTTCCGGGGCTGGCTGCAATGCGTTCGGCGACCTCGCGCTGGAACATCAGTGTCATCGATGTGTAGAAGGGCGGCCACTCGGTGACGGTCAGCCAGCGGATCAGCAATTCGGTGCCGATATTGTAGGGCAGGTTGGCGACGATTTTCGTCGGCCCGCCGCTTTCCCCTTTAGCAAGCGCTGCAAAATCGGTTTTCAGCGCATCGCCGGCTACGATCTCTAGCCGGCCCGGATAGTGGTTCGAGATCTCGGCCAGGGCCGCTAGGCAGCGCTCGTCGCGCTCGATGGCGACGACCCGCCGGGCGCCGTTGAGGAGCAGGGCCCGGGTCAGCCCGCCCGGACCGGGACCGACCTCGATAACCGTAACGTCGCTCAGGTCGCCGGCGGTTCGCGCAATCTTGCTTGTCAGGTTAAGGTCGAGCAGAAAATTCTGGCCCAGCGCCTTTTTCGCCTGCAGCCCATGGCGCTCGATCACCTCGCGCAGTGGCGGCAGGCCGTCTATGCTCATCGGGCTGGGCTCATCAGGCGGGCTCATCGGGTTAAGGCCATCGAATATGGCTGATTGGGCTCAGGGCCTACGGCCTTTTCCCGGTATCGGCAAGAACGCGAGCGAGTTTCAGCGCTGCAATCAGGCTGCCGGCACGGGCGATGCCCTTGCCGGCGATGTCGAAGGCGGTGCCGTGGTCGGGCGAGGTGCGGACGAAGGGCAGGCCGAGTGTGACGTTGACCGCCTCGTCAAACGCCAGCGCCTTGGCCGGGATCAGCGCCTGGTCATGATACATACAGAGCGCCACGTCGTAGCCGGCGCGGGCGCGAGCATGAAACAGCGTGTCGGCCGGCAACGGCCCGAAGGCGTCGATCCCTTCCTGCCTCAGCCGGTCGACCGCCGGGCGCACGATCCGCTCGTCTTCGGTGCCCATGGTGCCGCCTTCGCCGGCATGCGGGTTGAGGCCGGCAATGGCGAGCCGCGGCTTGGCAATTCCGAAGCGGTTCGCAAGGTCGGCGGCGGTGATGCGGCCGGTGGCGACGATAAGGTCCGTCGTCAGCGCTTTCGGCACCTCGGCCAGCGCGATGTGGATGGTGACCGGCACGGTGCGCAGGTCCGGTCCGGCAAGCAGCATCACAGGCGTCACTTCGGTGCCGGTGTGAAGCGATGCCAGATGCGCCAGATATTCGGTGTGGCCGGGAAAGCGAAAGCCGGCGTCGTAGAGCGACTTCTTGGCAATGGGGCAGGTGACGACCGCGGCAGCGCGGCCGGCCAGGCAGTCGGCAACGGCGCGGTCGATCGCCTCGATGATGCCGGCGGCGTTGGCTGGATCCGGGCGGCCGGGACTGTCGACGAAACGGGCAGCAAGCGCCACCACCGGCAGCGCGCGCGAAAACACCCCCGGCGCTAACGCCGGCGTCGTCTCGGCAATCGCGATATCGGTGCCGAGCCTGTGCGCTCGCGCGGCAATCAGTGCCGGATCGGCAAGGAGATAAAATGACGGAACGCCAGCGCTTTCGCGGGCCTGCCAAGCAGCGATGGCGATGTCCGGCCCCACGCCGGACGGATCGCCGACGCTCAACGCCAGCGGAAGCTCTGCGTCAGCCACGGCGCTTCGACTTCAGCGCTCGATTATGCGGGCTTTCTTCCGCAACTCCTCGACATATTTCTTCGAGAGTTCGTCGGCGTTCTTGTCGCTCGAACCTTCACTCTGGAACACCATCTGCGCGGCTTTGTCGTCTGACACTTCGCGCGACGAGCAGATGCCGATGAATTCGACACCGCGGTCGGTTTCGCGCGTCGTGGTGGCGCCGCCGACCTTTGTAGCCTTTATCTGCTCGGCCCAGTCCGCCGGCAATTGCGGCGCCAGCACCCGGCCGAGATCGCGAACGGTGACATCGATCAGGCCCTTGGCGAATTCGCGCGTGGTGTTGCAGCCGTTGAAGCGGGCGCGCATAGCGTCGGCTTCGCGTTTGCGCTTGGCCAGCGTCGCGCTGCGCTCGGCCGCCGGCACCACGAAGATGACCTGCTGCAGCATGTACTCTGTGGCGCTCGGTTTGCTGCCGCCTTTTTCGAGCATGCGCTTGACGAGGTCCTGCTCGCTCATGGCGCCGCCGCCGTCGCTAGAACGGTGACGCGCCGTCAGCGCCTGGTTCCAGGCCATCTGCGCCCGGATAAAGTCCTTGAAATGCTCCTTGGTGACGCCGGATTGCGCCATCGCGCCGTCAAGCTGCTTGAGCGGCATCTTGTTGCTGGTGGCGAAACGCTGATAAGCGGCATCGACCTGCTCGTCGCTGATGCGGATGCCGAGCCGCCGGGCTTCGGCCAGGCGCAGCGTCTGGTCGATCATTTCCTGGCCGGCATCGCCCTTTCTGTGCTGCAGGCGCAGGAAAGCGGCCCGATGCTGGATGTCGCCGGTGGTGATCGGTATATTGTTGACGACGTATTTGATCTCGGTGGCGAAAACTGGCCGCGTTACCGCGGTGGTCGAGAACGCCACCAGCAGCGCGAACCCTGCCGAAAAGAGGTATTTCCTCATCGAAAGCATCCCAATTCCATCCCGATTCAGCCGAAACCTATCCCAGTTCAGGCCGTCAAAATTCGTGCCTGCTCTATGCGGCGAAACAATGTCGTCCGCCAGCCGCCCCGTTGCCGACCGCTGCCCGTTATTGAATGGTGTCGATGGAGCGTTGCGACGAGCCGAAATCGCCGAGCGTGCGGAACGACAGGTTGAAGCCGACGTTCTGCGATACTTCCTTGGTGTTCAGGTCACGTCTTTCCGAAAACGTCATCAAATAGGTAAAGCACGAATCACTATAGGCAAAGCCGACCCCGTCCTTGACCAGAACGCTCTGCTCCAGATCATATGTGCCGGTGCCAAAGACGCGCCAATTCTCGGCAAGATGTGTCGAGGCGCCGAGCGTAACCTCATGGCGATCGGTTGAGAAGCCATAGAGTGGCTGCGCCTGGATGAAGGCGTATTTGGCGCTCAGCGATACCGGCAGGCCTGAAAAGGCGGCCTTTACCTCAGCGCGGCGGATCTCGAAGCTTTGCTCGTCGAAACGGCCGCTGACCGAGCCGGAAAACCCGCTGGGGCTGTTGAAGCCGACAAGGCCGACATAGTCGGAGGTTGCAGTTTCAAGGCCTGAATAGGCGCCGACATTGACCAGGTCCGGCGTGCCGAACGAGTTCTGGCCGCCCAGCTGGTAGGATTGGCCGAACACCGCATTGGTGCCCCAGCCATTGTCATATGCGCCGGAATAGCGCAGCCCGACATTGGCGCGTGTGCCGCCTTCCATGCGGTCATAGCCCGAGAATTTGTCGCGCTCGAACAGCGTCGTGGCGTCGAAGACGAAGCTCTGGGCGTCCTCGTTGGGGACCGCCAGCCCGCCGACATATTGCTCGTTCGGACGCATGAATACCTGCGCCATCGGTTCGAAGACATGGCTGGAACTGGTCATCGAAAACAGCACCGGCCAGCGCATCTCAAGGCCGGCGGTCGCCATGTAGCGGGCAAGCGATGAACGCATATCGTCCTCGACGCCGAGATTGGTCGCCATCTGGTTGACGGCGTCGAGCGAGGCCGAGGAGGCGTTGACGTAGCCGGCGTCGCCGCGCAGCGCCAGGAGCGGTGTCAGCAGCAGCCCGCCATCGGTGGTGAAGGTGCGCTTCCATTCGGCTTCCGCGGTAAGGCGCCCGGATTGACCGTCGATGCCGCGGACGTTGTTGACGGACGAAGGGATGCCCGAATTTGCAAGAGCCGTATCGAGCCTGTCGCGGTCAATGACCCGCGCGTTGACGTCGAACGACAGCTGCCCGCCGGCCACCGGCATGTCGGGGATATAGGCGTAGTCGAGCGAGGGTAGCACCCAGGGCTGCTTGGCGGCGCGTGCAGTCGGATCGCTGGCGAGCGTGTCTTCCTGAACCGCGAAGTGCATGGTGCGCACGTCGAAGTAATTGCGATCGTTGAGCCCCGTCAGGTACACCTCGGAGCGGTGCACGCTATCGTTGAAGCCATCGATGTCGTAGGTGCGCGCGAAATTCTCGTCGCTCTGCAGCAGGATGTCCCAGCCGAAGTCCCAGCGCGGGTTGATGGCGAACTGGCCCTGGGTGCCCATCATGCCGCGGAACCTGTTCGGGTCGCCTTCGGTACCCGAATTCACGTTGTGGCCATTGTCGTCGATGAAGGCGTCGGGATTCTCCTGCCGGATGCCCGCAATCTTCAGGCTGTACTGACCGTTGTTGAAGCGCTGCCTCCACTCGGCCTCACCGAGGAAACCTTGCTTGGTATAGCCGCTGCCAGTGACAGTGAGATCGTAGGTCGGCGAGAGCGCGAAATAATAGGGGACTTTAACACCGACGCCGAGATCGCTCTTGTAGGCGACGCCGGGGATCAGGAAGCCGCTCTTGCGCTTGACCGTTGGGTCGGCGATCTCGAAAGCCGGCAGATAGGCCAGCGGAAAGCCGAAGAACTCGAAATTCGAGTTCTCGAAGCGAACCGTCTTCTTCTCGCCGTTCCAGATGATCTTCCTGGCCTTGATACGCCAGGTCGGCGCTTTGTCGGGCTTGTCCTCGCACGGCTCGCAGGCGGTGTAGACGCCATTGTGGAACGTCGTCAGCACGCCGCCCATGCGCTCCGCGCTTTCGGCGGCGAAATACGCCTTGTCTATGGTCTCGACCCGCAGCGCGTTGACGAAGCCGTCGGCGAAATCGTCAGTGATGTCGGCATGTTGCGAATAGATTTTGGTGCCGTCGCTATTGACGAGTTCGACATTGCCGCTGGCGACGAGGCGTTTGGTGTTGCGGTTGTATTCGACCCGCTGGGCGACGAGACGGTTGCCGCCGTAGTCGATCTGGACGCCACCGACGGCCGTCACTGTCTGCTTGTCGTTGTCGTAGACCAGCGTATCGGCTGCCAACAGCATCTGCGTGCCGCTCGGAACCTTCGTTGCCAGCTCACTGACATCCTGGGCGAAAGCCGGAGCAACCGGGGCGGCGCTGGCAAGCAGGCATGCCAAGGCGCTCGCCGCAGAGAGGCGTGCCAAACCGGCGTGCCTATGGCTGCGCAAAACCGCCTCCCTCACTAGCCGTCTTCCTTGTATAGCAGGAATGTCACCCCGAAGAACATAGCCACGACAACCGGGACCCAAGCCGCTACGGCCGTGGGTACGAATCCCGCTACGCCGAATGCCTTGACCAGCACCGAAACGACATAAAGCAGAAACCCGGCCACGATGCCACCCAGAATCATCGTTGCCGACTGCCCCATCCTCGCAAATCGCATTGATACCGTTGCCGCAATCAGCGTCATCGCGACAAGCAGGAACGGCAGCGCAATCAGGGAATTGAACTGCATGGCGAAGGCATTTGCCTTGAGGCCGAAGGAGCGGGCCACTTCGATCTTGCCGGGCAGATCGTAGAAGGGAATGGTCTCAGGGCGCGCCAATCGCTCTTGCACGAATTCCGGCTTGAGATTGGTCGGCAGCCGATCGCTGGGTAACGACTGGATGGTACCGTCCCGGAACACCTTGACGTCCTGCAATTCCCAGTAGCCGTCCCGCAAAAAGGCGCGCGCCGCATCCCTGCGCTCGATGATGTCGCCTTGCGGGCTGAAGCTGAAGAAGACCGCGTCGGCCATCTCCAGGCCTTGATTGAGAATGGCGCGCGCGCCGATGATGGTGTCGCCGGCGTTGGTTTTCTGCCTGATCCAGGGCGCAGCATCGGCCGAGACGCTGTTCGACTTGCCCGAGCGGAGCTGGGTCTCGATCTCCTCGGACCAGGAATAGGCGTGCGCGGCTACCGGATTGATGACGCCGACCGACAAGGCTCCAAACAGCAGCGCCCCGATGCAGCACGGCAGCAGGAATTGCCATGCGGAAACCCCGGCGGAACGGGCAATGACCAATTCGTATTTGCGGTTGAGCGACACCAACGTCGCCATCGCCGAGAACAGGCCGACGAACGGCACCGTCTGCAGCATGATCATCGGCATCCTGAGCCCCGAAATGGCGAACGCAGTTGCGTAGGTGAAGCCCGGCACGCCAGTCGTGCGGCCGGAAAGCTCGGTGAAATCGATCAGGAACACCAGCGCCAAGAGGCCGATGAAGAACCAGATGGTGATCGTCACATAGCGAAAGAAGAAGTACCGACCCAGAGTCCAGCCCATCAGCCGGCTCCCTGTCCGGATGCGCCACGCCCGGCAAAACGGAGCTTGATGGCGCTCCAGCCGTCACTGAAGCGGCCGGCAAGATTGGTTATCCAATCGGCCCAGGCAACCGGCAGTTCCATGGTCCGGTTGGAAACAATGAACCAGATGGCGATCGCCGATGCCACGATCGGGACGCCGTAGACCATATAGGCATATTGCGGCACCTTGTCGGCCTTGCCGGCGGCAAAGAACCCGAGCCAGCGCACGAACAGCGCGATCGCGATTGCCGTGATCAGCGGGTGCACACGCGCCTCGCGATGCGAGCGCGCATCTCCGGCAACGGCGAGCGCGATCAGCGCGAAGACGAGCGAATAGGACCACTCGGAAAAACGCTGGTTGAGTTCGGCCAGGTACCTGTTCGGCTTTTGCTGGTACATCTTGTCGTTCGGACTGGGATTGAGCAGATACTGGGTCGTCCGGTCCTTCGGCAAAAGCAGGATGTCAGATGATGCCGACATGAAAGCGGACAAGTCGAAGGCGTAGGAGGTGAACCGGATCACCGAGAGGTCGCCGGTCATGGTTTTGCGATGGATGACGCCGTCATTCATCATCAGCACCTTCTCGTCGCCGCGTTCGATGATGCTGCCGGTCTTGGCGTAGTAGATGAGATTGACGCCTTCTTCGCGCGAATCGGCGACGAAGATGCCGCCGAGGCGGTTGTCGGGAAGCCGTTCGCCAACCTGCAGGAACAGGCCGTCGTCGATCTTGCGGAAGGTGCCTTCCTGGATGATCAACGACAACAGATCGGCACGCGATGACGCAATCAACTCGCGGTTCTTCTGCCGTGCGTAAGGGTCGACGCCATTGTCGACGGCGAAGGAAAAAACGCTGGCTGCAAGTGCCAGAAGCATGATCGGCCTGACGATGGTCCAGCGTGAAGCGCCGGCGGCATTGATGACGGCCAGCTCCGAATCCGAATTCATCACGCTGAGGATCTGGGCGACCGCGACCACCAGGGCGAACGGCACGACGATCGGAACGATCGTCGGGATGATCAGCGCTGCGACTTCGAAGAAGGTGAGGGCCGACTGACCGCTATCGGTGACGAGGTCGATGCGGGCGAGCACCTGAGTCGTCCAGACGATCGCCAGCGTCCAGACGAGCGCCAGCGCGAATACCGCGAAAGCACGGCGCATGATGTAACGTTCAACGACCTTCATGAAGGCTTTTCTCGGCGATTTCGAACGGCATCATGCCTTGGAACAAGGTAGTCGTCCGGCGCCGGCTGCACAACTGGCTCAGTTTGGCGGTTCGATCTGGGTTCTGTCCCGGATCGCAAAATCCGCTGGGCCGGAGTGTCGGCGGCAATGGATAAGAAAGAGCGAACATTGTTGGTTAACAACAGGTTGCGGCGGGAAGCGGGGCCGTGCCGCGACGAATCGTGGATGGTTCGATATCGCATATGGGAGCGATTTCGGCCAAAGTCTTGTCAAATGCGGCAAAACGACCAAATGTCGCGCCGGTCGCGACCGCCGCGGCGTGATAAGACGGGTCAGGATCTGTTGAGTCCCAGCATGGAAGCGGAAAAATTGCGCGGTCAAACCGGTCGGGAAACGGTCTTTGACGGCGCGATCGTGGTCGGCGCCGGCGCGGCCGGCCTTGCCGCCGCCCACGCCTTGATGAAGGCCGGCGTACCGACGCTCGTCCTGGAAAAGGAGAGCCGGCTTGCTGAACCCTGGCATCGGCGGCACCAGCGGCTGCACCTCAATACGCATCGCGATCTCTCGACGCTGCCCGGCATCGGCTATCCCGCAGGCACCCCGGCTTTTCCGCATAAATCGGCCGTCATTCGCCATCTGAACGATTTCAGCCAGGCGCATGGTCTGCCGGTCGCATTCGGCGTTGCCGTTGAAGAGATCACGTTCGATGGCGATCACTGGACCGTGCGGACGAACGCCGGACGTCGTCTGGCGCGTCATGTCGTCGTCGCAACCGGGCGCGACCGGCAGCCGTTTATTCCCGCGTGGAAAGGCATGAAGGATTTTGCAGGCCGGATTATCCATTCGGCCGATTTTGGCGAGGCGAAGGACTACGTCGGCAAAAAGGTGTTGGTCGTCGGAGCCGGCAATTCGGGGTTCGACGCACTCAACCATCTTGCGAATGCAGATGCCCAAAGCATCTGGCTGTCGGCCCGCAACGGCCCGTCGCTGCTGCCGAAACGCATCGGCAAGGTCGCCGTCCACAGGCTTTCACCGTTGATGGCGAGCTTGCCGGTGCGGCTGGCCGATGCGGTGATGGCGACAACCCAGCGCCTGGTTTTCGGCGACCTGACGAAATTTGGGCTTCCGCCGGCTCCCATAGGCGGTGCGAGCCGTCTGAGCGCCGACTACACGGCGATCGCAGCCGATGACGGCGCGGTTCGCGCCATAAAGGCAGGCACGATCGTGGTGGTGCCACCATTGCGGGAATTTACCCAAGACGGCATCGTATTGAATGACGGCAGGTTGATCACGCCCGATATCGTCATTGCGGCGACCGGCTATCGCACCGGTCTGGAGCAGATGTTCGGCAAGCTCGGCGTTCTCGACGGCAAGGGCGTTCCGCTTTTCAACGGCGGCGATGCCGATCCGAAATTGCCCGGTCTGTGGTTTACCGGCATGCGGCCGAGCATTCGCGGTTGTTTCGCCAACGCCCGCATTCAGGCCAGGGCGATAGCGGCGCGGATTGTCAAGCAGCGATGATGAGCCGGACTATGCCGATTGTTCCGCCCGCAATAGACACGCCTTGTTGAGCGTGCTCGAACCGAAAGGTCAATGGTCATGACGCCAGTCAGCATTCGCTACATGGTCGATGATGTCGCCGCCTCGATCGACTTCTACTGTGGACATCTGGGCTTCGCTGTTGAACAGGACGCGCGACCGGCTTTTGCTTCCGTGACACGCGGCGCTTTACGGCTCCTTCTAAGCGGCCCCGGCAGTTCGGGTGCACGGGCGATGCCGGATGGCCGGCAGCCGGTGCCGGGAGGTTGGAATCGCATCCTGTTGGTGGTGCCGGACCTGAAAGAAGAGGTTGCGCGCCTCAAGAGTGCTGGACTTGTCTTTCGCAACGATATCATAACGGGCGTCGGCGGTTCCCAGACGCTGCTCGAAGATCCATCGGGCAATGTTATCGAGCTGTTTCAACCCGCCGCTCACTGACGAACGTTTCTCGCAATAATCCAACTCACTTCCCCGAAAGCAGGACATGATGAATTCGAGACCCTCGATCGCCTTTGCCAAATTCGCCGCGCCCAAAAAAGGCAGCGTTTTCGTTCTGGTGGCCGACGAGGGCGGCCTCAGCGATGCCGCCAGGGCTTGCGATCCGGCAAAGACCCTCGAGCGGGCTTTTCCGGTCGCCGACTTCACCGGCAAATTCGCCAGCCTGGTCGAAGTGCTGGCACCGGAAGGGACATCGATCGAGCGGCTGGTGGCGGTCGGTGCCGGCAAGGGCTCCAATCTCGATGATTACGCCTGGCTGAAGCTCGGCGGCACGATTGCCGCATCCTTTCGCAAGGCAACCGAAGTGGCCGTCGTGCTCGATCTTCCCGGTGCGGCCGTCAGCGGCAGGCAAGCCGTTCAGCTTGCAGCGGGCATCCTGCTGCGCAGCTATTCCTTCGACAAGTACAAGACCAAAAAGAACAATGGTGACGACAGGGGCGAGCCAAAAAAGCCGGTCAAGGTGACTATTCACACCGCCGATCCGGCAGCTGCAAAGAAGGCCTTCGCCGATGAAGCGGCGGTGATCGACGGCGTCTTGCTGGCGCGCGATTTGGTCAATGAACCGGCCAATGTTTTGGGACCGGTGGAATTCGCCGCCCGCATCGCCGAACTGGAGGCGCTCGGCGTCACGGTCGAGATCCTGGCCGAGAAGGAGATGAAGAAGCTCGGCATGGGTTCGCTGCTGGGCGTAGCGCAGGGTTCGCCGCGTGGCGCCCGCATCGCGGTCATGCGGTGGGACGGCGGCAAGGCCAAGGAAAGCCCGGTCGCCTTCGTCGGCAAGGGCGTCACCTTCGACACCGGCGGCAATTCGATCAAGCCGGCGTCGGGCATGGAGGACATGAAGGGCGACATGGGCGGCGCTGCTGCCGTCACCGGGCTGATGCACGCGCTGGCCGCGCGCAAGGCGAAGGTCAATGTCGTCGGCATTGTCGGGCTGGTTGAAAACGCCGTCGACGGCCACGCTCAGCGACCGGGCGACATTGTCACCTCGATGTCGGGTCAGACTATCGAAGTGCTCAATACCGACGCCGAGGGCCGCCTGGTGCTGGCCGATGCGCTCTGGTACTGCAACGACCGCTTCCAGCCGAAATTCATGATCAATCTGGCGACGCTGACCGGCGCCATCATGGTCGCGCTCGGCCAGCATTATGCCGGCCTGTTCTCCAACAATGACGAGTTGGCGGACCGGTTGACGGCGGCCGGACAGGCGACGCAGGAGCGGGTGTGGCGCATGCCGCTCGGTGCCGAATACGACAAGCTGATCGATTCCAAGAATGCTGACATGAAGAACATCGGCGGCCGCCATGGCGGCGCCATTATCGCCGCGCAGTTCCTGCAGCGCTTCGTCAAGGACACGCCCTGGGCGCATCTCGACATCGCCGGCACCGCGATGGGCGCGCCTTCCAACGAGATCAACCAGTCATGGGCTTCAGGCTTCGGCGTCAGGCTGCTCGACCGGCTGGTGCGCGATCATTACGAGCAATGAGCGGCTGGGGCGGGAGTCCGACAATGTAGACTGAACGCATGGCCGAGATTCTGTTTTATCACCTGACCGAATCGACGCTGGAGGATGCGTTGCCCGGCCTCCTGGAGCGCAGTATCGATCGCGGCTGGCGTGCCGTGGTGCAGACCGGCACCGAGGAACGGCGCGACGCGCTGGACCAGCATCTGTGGACTTTCCGGGACGATTCATTCCTGGCCCACGCAACGGATCGCGAAGCCCATCCCGCCGAGCAGCCGGTGCTTCTGACCGTCGGCCCTGACAATCCGAACCAGGCGCAGATACGCTTCCTGGTCGATGGGGCGGTGCCGCCGGAGCTTGGCGGCTACCAGCGCGCCGTGTTCCTGTTCGACGGTCACGATGCAGCCCAGCTAGAGGCGGCACGCACGCACTGGAAGACAATGAAGGAGGCCGGCCACACCGTGACCTACTGGCAGCAAACGCCTGACCGGCGCTGGGAACGCAAGGCTTAGAGAATTTGCCGGCAAGGGAATCACTGGCGCCGCAAGAGTGCGACGACAAAAAGATGGACCGCCGGCTATTCAGAAGACCGGAGCAAGCCCGATGCCGCCCGATGAACGAACGCCAGGCATGCCGATAGATGCCGCACTTGTTCGCCGGCTGATTGCCGCGCAGTTCCCCAAATGGGCGGACCTGCCGGTAGAGACGGTCGAGCCTGGCGGCTGGGACAACCGCACGTTCCGGCTGGGCGACAGCATGTCGGTGCGGCTGCCGAGCGCTGCCGCCTATGTCGCCCAGGTCGAGAAGGAGCATCGCTGGCTGCCCCGCTTGGCGCCTCACCTACCTCTGCCGATACCCGTGCCGCTGGCCAAAGGCGCGCCCGGGGAAGGCTATCCATGGCCTTGGTCCGTCTATCGCTGGCTTGGCGGCAGACCGGCGGCTGGTGGACTGATTGCCGATCTTACTGAGTTCGCCCGTTCGCTGGCCGGCTTTCTGGTTGCGCTCTACCGGATCGACGCTGCCGACGGGCCACCGGCAGGGCAGCATAATTTCCACCGCGGTGGCCGGCTTTCGGTCTACGACGCCGAGACCCGAGCCGCGCTCTCGGCGCTCGGCGGCCGCATCGACAAGGCCGCCGCCGAGGCCGTGTGGGCGACCGCCCATGGCGGGCCGGAGGGGCAGGCCGCGGGGGGGGGGCGCTGGGGCGTCCGGCACGGGCGGAAGAGGAGGTGAGTAGGGTGGCGTGGACAGGGACGCCGGTTGGT